>PXDW01000082.1 GCA_003564925.1 Candidatus Woesearchaeota archaeon
ATGTATATCAACTTCCTGTCCTTCTTGAAAAACAGATTCTACAGGAATATCTTTTCCAATATTTTCTTTTACAAACTTTAGCTTTTCTTCGTAAGATCCGCCTATGCCAAGCTCAAAGATTTCTGGCTTTTTTTTCATCTTTATAATTTTTGGCTGTGTATAAACAGATATCTTTATATCGTCATAATCCTCTACCTTTATTTTGTCAAGGGAACTTTTTTTCTTTGAAAAAATAACTTTTCTTGTCAACTCTTTATTCAGATTGGGGTTAACAACTTCTGTTTTCAATTGTTTATTCTTATAAAATCTTACAGAATATATTTTCAAAGGCGGACATTCAATAACTGTAACAGGACAAAATATTTCTTCTCCTTTTGTTACAGATGTTTTTCTGTTATTTTCCACAAGTATATGGGTCATGCCTGCTTTGTAGCCGGCAAATCCCAACAATTTTGGCTCTTTTCCTTCTGCAAAAGAATTAATTCTAGCATAAGGTCTTTTGGCTCTTTTCCTTGGCCAAAACTGCATACTTCCTTTTCTAGGGCTCCTCTTATTCGGCATTTTTTAATAAAGCCTTTTTAAGTCTTTTTAGAATAAGTACTAAAAATGTACTGAAAAAGACTTTTTTTCAGGCAATTTTGATATTTAAATACATTATTTAAATATTATTTATGCTATCGAGGAAATTTCAACTATTTAAAAAGCTTTCTATTTATCCCCCTTTCTTCTTGCTTTATTTCTAGGTTTATTATTATAACTGGACTTTCTTAAAGCATAATTGACAGGATTTTTTATTTTTCTACATAAATTATCTGGCCTACACAATCCCAAATCCTTATAATACATTTGATTTTCACAGTTTGGGGGGAGTATCTTATTTTTTTGGTATTTTCTATACTTAATCTGACCCATTAATATAGTTTCTCTTAATTCTTCTTCATTTTTTTTATTCCATTCTTTTGAAATTCTCTCAATATCTTCGTTATTCCACCCAAGACTTAATAGAAAATTACAAAGAATAAATAGGAATCTTTTTTTGCCGTCTTCTAATCCCATTAAACCTTTTTTTATACAGGGAGGAAAATTTGTTTCAGGGACAGCGTCTTCTGGAATTTTAAATTTTCTTTCTATTTTTAATTCTTCTTCATCTTCTTTTGGATCAAAATCTAAGGCCTGTATTATTAGTTTTCTTCCCTCTATATTCTTTGCTTTGCTTCTGTCAAGAAATTTATATTTGCTTATTTTGACATTTTCTGGCTTTGCACCATCTTTTTCAAACTCCAACACCTTTTCTGGGTTTATAGGTATTGATACTAATCCAGATTTCTCATTAAAAGAATATTCTGTCCTGTAAAGATGCCTTGAACTTATTAATACTGTGTCTATTTCAAGAAATGATTCAACATTTAATTTTGGAACTTCATCACCAAATTCATTTTTAACAAATCTTGTTATTTCTTTGGCTTTCATACCAGTTCTTTTTATTATATTATTGAAAGAGCCTTTTTCAAGCTCCAGTATTTTTTTGCTTAATGGCTCTTTTATAAGTTCTTTTAGATACATAGCGATTCTTCTTGGAACTTCAGGAAATAGATCTTTTGTTTTTTTATTGGCTATATTTTCGGGAAAAGCTTCATTAGGAACACCTATATGGAACCCTTTGTTACCTGAAAATTTACAGCTTACAGAATTTATACCCGAATACTTTAGGGCCTTTATAATTATATCGGCAGCTATTTTTGAATATTCAATAAAATGACAATCTATATCTAAAACCAAATCCCACCCAGATCTAAGTTCATCAAGTTGTTCTTTTTTTAGTCCTGTTTTTAATTGATAAGGGTTTTTCCAAATTTCTTCAGAAGCATGGAATGAGGTTGCTCTTTGCTTAGCAAATTCAAGAATGTCATTAGGATATCTTATTATGTCCGGCCTTTTTCCAAACTTATCACCATATTTTACAGCTATTTCCTTATCTGAAACACCCTCTACAATAGCTTTTCTTATATCTTCTCTTTTATAATATGTTAATGTTTTAGAAATTGTTAACATATGAATACAGAAATTGACAAAGTTTAAAATGTTTTTGATTTAAGAATCTTTATTTGTTTATTTTTTGGTTCAGTGTTTGATCACTAAAATAAGATTTAATATCTTTGTATGCTTGGTTGGCTTTCTCACCAAAGAAACAAATATACTCATCTTTAGGAAACTCTTTCGCATTAATGATAACATCGCTGTGGTTAGATGTCAATTTTTTTAGAGGTTTTTTTGGATCGAGTGAAATAATTTGCGGATAAATTATACCTACAAACAAATCATCAAAATCGCAACAACCATTAATGTTTTTCTTAGGGCAAAAGATTAAATTTCCACTTAAAAACTCTTTAGGATTTCCTCCATTTTTTGGTATTATAATTACGCTCTCATAATTGTAATTCTTAAGTTCCCCTTCGTCTTCATCATTCCATCTGGGAGAATCATCTATTATTTCATACAGAGATTTATAATTTTTATTCCCAAAAATTCCATTATTCTTAAAATAATTTTTAGAATTAGGTTCCTTTGTTTTTGAAAATAGTTCTTCTATTGTCTCTGTTTTTCTGTTTCCATTATTCCTATTATCTATATTAGAATTAATTTTTACATATTTTCCTAAAATTTCTTTAAATGTCATTTTCATCTTTTTAGGATATATTGTTTTACTGGTGTTTATTATATATAAATGTTTCTATTTTTAACTACTAAATAGTTATAATAATTTGGCATAGATATGACTTTTAAAAATATAACAGAAATTGTACACTTCCGCTAACACTCACGCTTTATTAATGATGAATCTCTGCATCACCTTAGCTTAACCTTTCGGCTTTTGCTAACAATATATATTATAAACTTGATTTATTAATACTTTTTGTTTTTAGGCTTCTATTAATTTATAAAAAATATTCATAAAGCCATATTCTGATGGATATTCATTAAAACCATTCTTTCTTGAAAAATTAATCATTGAATCAGTTGCAGTCTTTAAATAGAGGAACTTTATATTCTTCTTTTTACAATCTTCAATTATTAAATTAAGAACTCTTGTTCCAACCCCCTTTCTCATGTATTCTTTATCATTTTTATAATCTCTATCAAGATCTGTTCCATTCGGAAAGAAGTTTTCTATCTTTGCACAAAGATCATCTTCTCTTAGATTTTCTTCCAAAGCTTTTTCTTTTATAAAATCATCAGAATATCTTATTTTATTTACTATCACTCCCGCATCACCAATAAGGCCATCAGGATGATAAATATTATAAGAATATGTTAAATCAAGAACAAGAACTTCTTTTTTTATATCGATAGGGTAATAATTTGTTACCATATAACACACTATTTTAAATTTTATTTAAATTTTTCGCTGGTTTCATTATTCACTCATAATTATTTTCAAGAACTTCTTTAATTCTTTTGGCCTTTTTCTCACCAATTAATCCGATTTTTTTCAATTTATCTTCAGAAGCATTGATTACTCTCTTTACTGTTCTAAATTTTTTTAGAAGTGGTTTTGCAAGATTCGGTCCTATGCCCGGAAGAGAAGAAACAATATACTCCTGATGCTCTTTTAATGTCATTGGCTTTTGTGTATGAAGAGAAACTTCTTTAATATTTTTTATCTGTTCTCTCTTTGCAATAACTGCTAATAAAGCAGCTGTATCCTTAAAATTCTTAGTATATAATACAGGTATTCCAAAATCAAGTATGATTGAAGAGATCATACCTCTTATTGCATTAGGATGAACTTTTCTTTGTGAATATATATCTTCGTCCCCTTCAACTATAACTAAAGGCTTGTCATATTTTTTAAGTTCCCTAACTTGTGATAAAAGCCTTCCATCGATTAAAGAGTCAACAAAATCTTTCATTGTTTTGTACTCAACAGCAACATCACTGCTAAGTATATAATCCCCAATTTCAATCTTTTCAAGGTTTATTTTAATCCCCAGATCAATCAGCTCTTTTATGACTCCCGAGCCTTTTTCTCTATAGTCTGCATATATCTTTATGTTATCTTCATCATTAATAAAACTCTTTAAGTCAAGTTCTTTTTTTTCAGGCACATCAAATTTTTCTTTCAGCTTTTCAAGGATTCTATACATTCTTTTTTCTTTATGATGTGCTGACCATCTATATCCAACATCCCTTGTTTCTTGCGTAACCAGAATTTTTACTTTCCCCTTCTCTAATCTTCCTGTTCGTCCTCTTCTTTGTATGTGCCTTATCGCAGAAGGTATTGGCTCATAAAAAATAACCTCATCAACTTTTGGTATGTCCAGGCCTTCTTCAGCTACACTTGTTGCGACCAGAATATTAAATTTTCCAGATCTAAACTCATCAAGAACTTTTTTCTGCTCTTTCTGGCTAAGTCCGGTGTCTTTCTTTTTTGCCTGACCAAAAAAAATCTTAGCCGAGACATTATTTAATTTATTTATTTCAGATGCTATTTTTGAAGCAGAATCTCTATATTGGTTGAATATGATGATTTTTGTTTTTTCATCAATATCTGAAAGCATTTCTTTCAGCTTATTAAGTTTAGGATGTTCTATATCATCTTCCTCCAATTTCTTTGCTTTTATATAGGCAGATCTGAAGTTAAGATCTCTAACCAGATTTTTAACAGCTTTTACCTTTGTTGTTTCTGATTGCTTCTGTATATCCTCCAGATATCTTATTAAAGGATCTATCCCTTGACTTTCGAGAAGTTCGAGGGCGTGTTGAACTTTTAACGCCTCTGCAATATTGCTTATAGATTTTAGAATTTCAAAATCTTTCTCCCCTTTTGCTATTTTTCCGTGTAATCCAGCTTGTAAAGAAATCAAGTCTTTTTTGCTTGTCCCAATAATCGAGCTTAAATAGCCGTACTTTTTTACATTATTCAATTTTTCCCTAATGCAATTCTCCAGCAATATCTTTATTGATTTAAACTCTTCAGGAAGATTAACTTTAACCCATTCTATATTAATCTCCTGGATATATTCTTTAACATCTGGATCAGAATCTGTTCTTGCCTCTATGGCTTCTATAAACAAATTTTTACAAACTTCATTTATTTTTTCCAGATCAGAGCCGGGAGATGCTGTCATACCAATAATTCTTCCAAGCTTAGATTTTTTGTTAAACTGTTTTGCCAAAAAAACATATGCGTAATCTCCGACTGCTCTGTGAGCTTCGTCAAATCCGATAAGAGAAACATCCTCCAGTTTTATTCTTTCAGATATTATATCATTTTCAAGTCCTTGGGGAGTTGAAAATATGATTCTGCTTCTTTTCCATAATTCTGCCCTCTTCTCAGGCTTTACAAATCCGGTGAATATGGACATCTCGCTCTCATCAATTTCAAAATGTTTTTTGAATGTTTCATAATACTGGTCTATTAATGGCCGAGTAGGGCCAAGCAGCAATATTTTAGAGTCCGGATAACTCTTAAGCCTGTTTGCAGCAAGCATCATAAATATGTTTGTCTTTCCAAGCCCTGTAGGAAGAACGACTAAAGTATTTCTCTTTGCAGCTGTATCAAGGATAGTTTCCTGATAAAGCCTTGGTGTAAATTCTTTTATCATGGATTAAGGTATTGAAAATAAGTTTATATATTTTGGGTATGAATGTCTAGTGAGTTAAAATAATTTTTTATTCAAAGAACACAAAAATGTTTATTTATTAACATAAATATGTCTATATCTCCTCTTTGTTCTAAATACCATAAATATACCTAATAAACCCAACCCCATAAATAAAACGCCAATCCCCATTGTAAATGGATCAGCAATTATCTCGGATGGTTCTGCTAAATTGTTCATATTCGGTAATCCAATTAAACCAAAAAAAATCATCATTATTCCTATGTACATTCCAAAAAAAGCAAATAAACCTCCTAAAATTCTGACACTCCAAAGTTTTAAATCATTTGACATATCTAATAAATTAACTAAACCAAAACTATCCTTATAAAGATAGAAAGATAAAACTACCCAAGAGATTATATTTATAAACCTTAAAAATCCATAATCAATATAAAATGATACTAAAGCGAGTGTTATCGATATAAAAAATAAGATTATTATAATCTTCCAATCCTTGAAAATCTTCTTTAATGTATTCTTTACCATTTAAGTAAATATTTAATTTTAGTATTTATATATTTTTATTTTTCTATTCTCCAAAGTTCTTAGAAAATAAATTTAATCATTTATAATAAATATTTAGTAAGTTTTTTATATATAGCTTTCAAATATAAACTAGATGTCTAAATTTGATGAAGAATTACTAGAATCAAAGAGAAAGAGATTCTATGAAACAGTTTACAAAATATGTAGGAAAAGAAATTTACCCATGCCTTCTATAAACTTTAATGGTTGTCCTTATGAAGATGAAGACCAATTAGCACATTACCACTCCCAAACCAACACCATATGTGTTTCCAAAACACAATTAATAAAACTTAACTATGATGATATATATCATGTTGCTTCCCACGAAACCGCTCATATTTTACAACAAAACCATGAACCTGAGTTTGATAAAGAACAAGAGAAAAATAGACAGGAGGGTTGGGAACCTCCTCCCGGCACAATACATATAACAGGAGGAGGAAAGGTAAGTAAAGGAAAAGAAAAGAAATCAAAAACAGATAAAACAAGATGTAATTATCATTTATGCAGAAAGAAAACAAAATTAAAACAATGCAAATATTGTAAAGGATATTTCTGTAAGGAACATATTAAAGCAAAACCGCCTGCTATGCCTCCTTTTAAATCTAACAGCCCAGAAGTCCAATCTATGATGGAAGAATGGCGCAAGCCCGGAGGACATCCTTGCCCAGAATGTTTAGTAGATTGGAAAAAAGAAATAAAATCTAAAGATGACAAATACAAGGAAGCTTTAGAAAGGCTCTTAAAGCTTAAATTTAAAGAAGACAAAATATCTAGTAATGAAGACATATTTGAAGAAATATGGGAAACTAATTTAACTAATTTTCCTACTAAAAAAAAGGAAGATAAAAAAGAAGATAAAAAAGAAGAGGTATTTCAAGATATAGATGATTTTATTGAGGATGAAACAAAGAAATATTTTAGTCTAGGAAAGATAATCATGATAATTCTTGTTTTTGTTCTTATAGGTGTTTTAGCTTACAAATTTTATGTTCCAATGGTTAGTTTTTGTTCTGATAATGTTAAAATTAATGAATGCTTAGAGGAAAAGCCACTCTATTGTGAATATAAAGGTCTACTAAATAAACCGGAAATAATAGAAAATCCAAATTATTGTGGATGTCCAGAAGGAAAAAGAGTTTATCAAGATGGATGTATTAAATTAGTTGAATGTAATGATGGAACATTATATCCAGAATGTTCTAGGGATAAACCTTTTATTTGTAGGGAAGATGGTTCATTAAGAAGAGCCGCGAGTATATGTGGATGTCCAGAAGGTCATACAGCTGATGGTGACTGGTGTGATAAGATAAATTGAAATAAATCAATATATTAATAATGCTAATAATCATGCCCTGGAGCAAGAATCTTGAAATTATAGCTTATCAGCTTTATTAATGAGTTATTGAATTTTTTAGGCGATGAAGTCGGAAGGTCTTTTCTTCCAGGAGATTTTTTAAAAAGTGTGTCTCCGGAAAAAAGAATTTTTTCTTTCTCATACCACAAACAAACACTGCCTCTCGTATGCCCTGGTGTTTTTATAACCTCAAGGCCTTCAATCATATCCGGCAAAGGGTGAAGTTCAGCATCAAACTTTTCTGCCATAAAATCATTATAAATTGCGCTTTTCTTATCTTTTTTCCAGTCTTTTATTTCCTGTTCGGATGCAAAAAACTTGGCGTTTGGAAAAAGGTCGAAATTACCTATATGGTCATAATGCAGATGTGTAAATATAACAATGTCTATTTTGTCAAAATCTATAATCTTGCTTAGAAACTGCTCAACAAACATCCTCTCTGATCTGTCTCCAGCATCTATAAGTATTTTTTTTTCAAAGTCAAGAAAATATATATTGCTGTTAGCTTTTAATTTCCATATATTTTCTCCTATCTTTTCTATCATTTTTATATTTCTTTATTATTAGAGCTGAAGATAGTTTTTAAAAATTGCTTATAGATATAATACCCTAAGACCACACTTAAAACAAAAACAGAAAAAAGCCTAAATCTCATACCGCTTTTTGCAACAATATACCCTATAATAAATGATAAACAAGCGATCATATACTTTCCTCTAAACTCATTCCTTTTCTGGTAAAGAAGAACCCCCATGCCAAAACCGCTAAGGATAACTATCATGTAATTTATGAAGAGACTTTCAACAGCTAAAGCAACAAGAAGACCAATTACTAAAACAAGACCGAATACAATCTCCGTTCCTTGAGCTTTTTTAGTTTTCATTAATTTTATAAACCAGATATTATCCATTTTTTATATGTTAGGAATCTTACTAAGCATTTTGGATTTTTTATCGGGTCTATTTATGCTTTTACTCCATTTTGATATAATCGGATGGAGAGCAGCCTTTGGTTTTGCAATTTACCTGATAACAAAGGGAATCGCTTTCAGGTTTGAATTTCTAAGTATAATAGATCTTCTGATGGGAATATACTTAATATTTATGTTTTTCGGAATAAAAACATTTTTAATTTATGTTTTTTTAGCTTATGTTGTATACAAATTAGTTATATCTTTAATTCCCATGAAATGATTATAAGTCAAAACCCTCTTCTGATACAAAAAACACTATCACAGTAGCTATTAAAGCAACCACTAATCCCATAACTATTGCTAGCCAGATTCCCTGAAGCAAGTATATGGCAATCGTAACCCCTATGAAAAAGCCCAATGTGCAAAAATATAATAATCTAGAGCCATAAAACAGATCTAACCCGTCTGTTTGAGGTAAAGGAACCATGCTGAAAAATGCAAGCAATATGTTTATGAATATAGCTCTTTCTATCAGAGGGCTTCCAAGAAAATTAAATGCTTTGAAAAACATCGCAAGAACAATATTAACTAAAGGTCCAGAAGCAGCTATTTTAGCGTATTCCCAAACATTTAACCCATACCTGAATTCTCCCATTCTTAATCGAGGCATATGCTCTAGTCTTACGTGTCCTGGAGATAAAAAATAAAGATTTCCATTAGAAGCAAAACAAAGAATCAAACCTCCCAAAGCCCCATAAAGGAAGTTTTCATATCTTGCAACATAACCGAGCTTATAAGAATAGAATCTTTGAAGAGAGACATGAGCAAGAATTCCTAAGGCCACTATTAATATTGCAGATATTAAATTAAATAAGCCAATCCCCAAATCAAAAGATTCCTCTCCCCAATTTCTAAACGAAACAATAAAACCTATAATTAAAATAGTAATTAATAAACCTTTAATTTCTTTGAGAGTGAAAGGAAAATATTTTCTTACATTATGAGCAAAGTCCATATAACTTTTTTTAGAATAGAACTATATAAACTTTACCTTTATAAATAGATAACATCTTGTTTTTCAATACTTTTTAATAAATTGATTACATCTTCTTCATGCCCAGCACCTATAATCGCTA
>PXDW01000100.1 GCA_003564925.1 Candidatus Woesearchaeota archaeon
CAGCGCTTTTGATATCCACAGCAGGTGTTGGAGCAAAAACTTTTGTTGCATTAACAATTGCTGGAGGAGCAGCAGGAGCTCTCATAGGGGGTCTTGTACCCACACCAGAACCTGGAGATGACCAATTAAAAGGCCAAAGCGCATTATGGACTCCTGGTTTAATTTTAATAGAGAAAGAAGGAATACCTGATATCGGATGTACTTATATGCCTGTAGAACAAAAAACAAACTAATCAAAACTATTAAAAAGTTTGGTGTTATATAAAATTTATTACATTATATAAAATGAAGAATTTAAATAAAAAAGGAGTTGAGCTTGCAATAACTAAGCTTATTGTTATGCTTATATGTGTTGTTTTTTTGATAGTAGCTATATGGATATTATTTATCGTAAGAAGGGAGGGAATAAGTGTTTTGGATGCAATAAGAGACTTATTCATTTTTGGAGCATGATAAAAAACAAAAAAGGAGCTACATTAACAATAAATACAGTTATAATTTTTGCAATAGCTATTCTTGTTGCTGTTGTATTGTTTTTTCTTGTTTTTGGAGTTCCTAATCAAATACAAGCATTATTTGGCAGAGAAGAGCTTCCTCCAGGACATGACTCAATTTATATGAACATAATGAAGACAGAACCACCAGTTTATGTGGGTTCAGGATGGACATGCAGAAAGAATAACTTGAAAAAAGATGAAAATGAAGAGCTTTGGGTTACATTGTATTTCGATAGAATAGTTTTGAAGGAGGAATTTGAAAGCAAAGTAACTATTTATATAGATGGTACAGGAGGAGCTGTTTGCCCAAGTAGAGAAGATCAATGGGTTGACTATCAGAAACTTGTCGACGGCAGACTAAATATACTGGGAGAGCATTTATATGGCGATGATTTTCAATGGCCAGAAATAAGATTCGAAATATCGGATGACGGAAGATCGGCAATCATAGGGCCATTTACTAGAGTGACGCCAAGGCGTACTGTTTTTACACCAATAAGATTTACAAGAGATTTTTACTATATGATAAGGTTTGATACAGATGGGAAAAGCCGTGAAAAAAGCTTTACGTCTAAACCAGAACACGGAGGATACTTTATTATGAACCCCTCGCATAACGCAGTAATGTTTAGAACTACAGGTAAGTAAAATTTATAAAGTATCAATGATAAAATAATAAAATGAAATCAAAACACGGAGCCGAACTAACTTTAAATACAGTTATAGTAGCTGCCTTAGCAATAATAGTTCTTATTGTTCTTATTGTTATATTTTTGCAAGGTACCCAAAAAGGAACCACAACTTTCTTTGATTGCGCATCAAGAGATGGTGATTGCATGACTAGTGAGGATTGCATTGCTTTGGGAGGCAAGCGAGACCCTTCTGCAAAATGCCCTGATGAGGGTGATGTTTGTTGTTTGTTTGGACAGCAACAAACAGATGCTGGCGGAATGCCTTTTCATATTCAAGAAAGGTCAACATAATTGTTGCAATTAAGTAGTTTTATCTATATAAACAAAATATTTATAAAGGTATTTCTTTAATAAAAAACTATGGCTTTTAATAAAAAAGGGGACACTACAATGAGCCTCATTTTTCTAATAAAATTGATTCTTTCAGCCATTGTTTTAGCTTTTTTAATAGTAATAGGTATAAAGATATGGGCTCAATTCTCTGGAACTCAATTAGATGAAGCTTCATTAAATAATTTTGATAATCTTGTAAAAGAGATAGAATTATTAATGGAAAGCAATGATGATACAATTGTTGTTCCTTATTATATGAGAGGCTCTGGCGGACAAAACTATGGCTTGTTTGGATTTGTAAATCAAAACCACAAAGGCGAAGGCTGGCTCGGTCGGCGCTATGATTATGTAGCAACACCTAATTATCTTATAGAGACTTGCGGAGTTGTTAATGAAGCGATAGAAAAAGATTATGGGCTATGCCCCGAATCAGGAGCCTGTCTTTGCTTGGTACTTGTTACTAGTGATACAAGAAGCAAAGCAAGTACAATAAAATGCTTCACACATCCTCTTATTGATGGCTTTTATGTTGATCGTTTAAACAAGTTTAAACCACCTTACGCAGGAATTGACCTAACAGACACTTATTATAGCAGTTTAGTCATCTGGGGAACATGCTGGACTAACAAATGGCGGGCAAGGCCTTTGTATATAAGAAAAGAGATGATAGAACCCGGAAGCTACAATTTAATATTTAGTGATAGGGATCCAACAGATTATAAAAAATGCTGTTGTGTAGAGCGGACTTTTGTAAGGGGCTGCGAACCCGAAGAATGCGGAGATCCTTCAGTATGTGAAGATATAATAGACGATCTCGGGTACGAGTTCTTTTACTACCATGATGATTATTGTCAAGAAGTTGCTTCATCATTTGTAGGAAAATGTGAAGATATTAAGAAAGATTACCCTTTAATTAGCGAGGAATGCTGCTGTGTCAACCCAATCAATTATAACACAGGATGCACCCCTTTAGAATGCAGGGAAACAGCATGCACTAATCAAGGAATTATTCTTCCAATGTCTTGTGAAAATTATGGAATAGACGAAAATTATGGAATAGACGAGCAATATTGTCTTGAATGAGGACTTTCTGGTGCAGCAGGAGCAAGTGAAACATATTAAAGTCAAATAGCAAAAACTATATATATCAAATAACTTAAAAATAAATTATGTTCTTAAAAAAGAGGTTGAATAAAAAAGGACAGATTACTGATTTTGTTTTGCAGATAGTAATTGATCTGACTATACTTGCTTTTTTCTTTATTGTTTTACTTGTCTATATAAATGATTCTGCAAACGACGCAAGGTTTCAAAAGCAATTCTTAGCCAGAGATATTTCTTTGATGATAAGCGTTGCTCATGCAGCTCCTTACGAGCTAAAAATTGAATATTCTAGTCTTAACCCGTCGCATTCCTTCAATCCCTTTTCAAAATCTTTCGAGCTCCCTCAATTCAGTTATGATTTTACAGATCCTTATAGGATAGATATCTATAGAAGAATAACGATGGAAAGAGATAAAGAAGGTATAGAACAAAGAGGAGTTTTTGTTTTTCCTGATATAATCGGACGGCAAACAGATTATACAAAAGGCACATACCATATAACAGGCGATGAAAGAGTTGAGCTAAAAATAGTGTCAGATGATGATACAAGAGTGATGAATAGAGATATTTTTGACATTTATAAGAGATCAATATCAATAGAGATAGAATGAAAAAATGAATAAGAAAGGAGGCGATTACATAATATCCTGGATACCGAAAATAATAGCCATAGCCATAATATTCCTTGCTGTTGTTCTTTATGTTAACAGATTCATATATACTAAACTAGATATACAGGATATAGAGGCAAGTTTATTGGTTGATAGGATGATATATTCAAAAAACTGTTTTTCTTATTATGACAGAGAACTCGGGAGACCTTATCCTGGGATAGTGGACTATACGAGATTCAGTTCGGATATTCTTGATTCTTGTATGTATTATGGGGTTGATGAAGAAGGAAACTCAATGAATAGGTATACTTCCGCTAAGCTTATATTAACTTATTATGAAAATGGAAAAGAAGAGTCAGCCACAATATTTCATAATAAAGATTGGTACGAAAATTGGCTTCCTTTAGAAGGCATTAGAGGCCCAGGAGGAACATACTCTCATAAGGAGTCTAATTATGTTCTAATAAAAAAGAACGATGAGTTATTAAGGGGAAAATTGGAATTTGATGTTATTTTGCCCAACAGCTAAAATGAAAAAAATGAACAAAAAAGCAGGCATTGTGAGTTGGGTAGTCACGATTGCAACAATATTATTTCTCATACTTGTTTTCTTTATATTTAACTTTTTGCTTGATTTGCCAAAAGACCGAATGAGGCAAAGAGTCGCTACTGAAGTTCAGGAAAACCAAATCCAGATAAATCTTCTGAATTTTTTGAGAACTCCTGTCGGGGATGATGAAGTGATAGCAGATTATATTGCATATGCAATGATGGAAGAAACAGAGGAAGAAAAGAAAAACAAAAATATGGAATACAATGTGCCTTCTTCATATTCTCGGATATTAGAGCTTTATAATGATATATTGTTGAAGCACTATGATCCTGACTGCATATCTTTAAAATTGGAATACATGGACCTGTTTGGACAAGTGATAAGGACGAGAAACTTAGGAAGATGCGGCCATTTAGACCCATATTCTTCATCTATAACAATACCTATAAAAGAGTTAGGACATCTTATTAAAGTAACAGGGACTTCTGGAAAAGCCTCTGCTTTAGGCTCATTGCAATTCTGCCTGCACTTAGTTATAGATGAATGGAGATGCGGCCCTTATACAGCTTCAACAGGTTTAGGCGGGATTCCCTGCGAAGGAGTTGTATTTGATGACTTATCAATCTGCCAAACTAAAGCCGAACAATATAATAGTATGGATAATCCTGCTGAAATAACTCCTGGAGAAATTTTATCAGATATTTATGAAGAGGGAGAATCGCTTGAAGGTTGGGTTTTGTGCGAGCATTTTGATGGATTTTATAGCCAATGCAGATGTGAAGAGCTTATAAGCAATGTACAACCTTGTAGAGATCTTTATGCTAAGATAGGTCAAAGCTCATATTCAACAGAGGAAGAATGCGAAGAACATGCTATGCAAATGCTGATACAAGATTTTGAATCAGATGCATATCCACAACGCTGTTATAATTATTTTTCAAGAATTTAAAATGAAAAAAATGAACAAGAAAGGACAAGTGTTTATGGTTATGTTAGCAGTATTTACATTAATATTGATGATTATAGCCTATTCAATGCTAACTAATAGGTATACTTTTCGTTCAAAAGATGGGACTGTAAAAGAGTTGGGAGATTTGCAGTATGAGATGATAAATAGATACGCGGAAGGCGAAGCTTATCTTTTCTATATGGACCAGTCTGTAAAATATTCATTGGACTTATCAATCTATCATCTTGCTGAAAAAGGGGGATTCTTCAATTATTTAGATTATTATGAATATGGCGAACCAATAACGGAGATAAGCTCATGCGGGGATTATAAAGGCTACCAGATATGGGCTTCCCAAGAAAAAGAATGCTATCCTAATTATGAAGATAATTTTAGGGAATATTTCAGTATGTTCTTTTCAAAATATATGGCGCAATACGATTCAGAAGACCCTTATTTTGAATTAGAATTGAGTTTTATTGATGATATGCTCAATATATTCACTTCGAAACAGCCTGTAGTTCAGGCAGTTTATAGGAAAGAACAAAAGCCTAAAACAGTTGTTACTGTCGATTCAAGAAAGCAAAATCAAATAATACAGTCAGGGATAAAGATATTGGAATCAATTGGCTCAAAAATAGTCCCAGTTACAGGTCCTACAGTCCATAATTATCCCAATCCAGGATATTATATGAATTTTGAAGGTGTTGAAGGGCCTTATAGTGTTCATGTTGATAGGACAAAAAGAATAATGGTTATTATAAATACAAGAGGAAATATAGCGGCTGTTACTCCTATAAATATAGGTGAAGGCAAAAAAGGCACACCTATACTGGCTCCTGGAAATGTACCTCATTCCCATGTAACACCAACAGGAACATACAATCTAAGGAAAGAATCAAGAATACCTTTTGGAAATACAGTGTCCTTTGGAACAAACGGTGTTTGGAGAGTTTTGGAACCTCATTGGAGAGGAATATTGCTTCATGGGGGAAGGAACGCTGATACCAATCTTGTTATAACTCATGGGTGTATAAGGACTCCAGATTCATTTATAATAGCAATGAATCAACATTTAAATGATGGAGCAAAAATAACAATAACATGAAGACGTCAAGAAGATTAATGATTATTGTATTCGTTTTGATAGTTCTATCAGTTCTTGGCTTTGGTCAAACAACAGATATTCAAACAACAACTGTTCAAACAACAGATTTGATAGGACCTTCCGCGGATTGTACAGGAAAAGGTCTTCCTCCTCAATCACATATACAGAGATTTGAGAGCGTTGCCTGGAACTCAGGAGGAAAAACTTTAAGACAGATTATTATAGAGGAATCATTGGCACAAGGAGTGCATCCTGCTCTAGTAGCAGCACATGCTTCTAAAGAGAGCGGAATGGGACAAAATGCTTGTCATCATGCTGGAAAAAGCTCCCTTACGGGCTGCAGCTGGCCCGGAGGCAGTTGTCGAACAGGATGCTCATATGAACCTAATTGTGTAAATGATGAAACACAAATAAAATGTACTGCAAGAGTAGATAGAAGGGCATATATAGCAGCAACCGGAGGAGCTCCTTATTCTGTCTATGGAAGATGTGTTGATTATAAACACAATGAAGAAATTCTATGGAGATGCATTCTTTGTTCCTATGTTTTAGGAACTTTAGGCGGACTTACTTGCCCATATTATGATGATATTTTAGATTTTTATTGCAAATGGGCAAACTATCTTGGAGATGATTATCAAGTGCGAAAACCTACAGAAACACATCACGATCTAGAAATACCTGAAGATAGCTCGGGAGCTTACCAAATAATGCCTTCTGTAAACATAGAAACTGAAGGTTTGATGGATTATGAAGGTATAATAGCACAATCAAAAGAACTGATGCAAAAAATGTCTTCCTGCGACATATATAAAGATACTGGAGAGACTACTACACAAACTTCAAACCCTTACTATTCTTCTGACTACCCCGCACATGCGCTACCAACAGGATTTAAAAAACAGGTAACAAATTTGGACGCATGTTTGGATAAACATATTCCACAAAATTGGGAAATTGATTGTGAAAATATAGATGATGAAGAAAATAATATTTACTTGTTTTGTGTTCCATTAAATTATGAAGTTAAAATATACAACAGCGAAAAGAATAAAGTTGAGGATACAGAAGTCAAACTTAAATTCGCTCTTGAATTTGAGGTAAAAGAAAGAGGTTATGCAGTTTATCAAAAATGCTCTGATTTGGAAGGTTATGGTGGCGAATACAGCAGATACAGGTGTGTTTATGAAATGCAATGCGAAGATTATAATATAGATCCAAACATATTGCCTGGTCTTATTGAGATTGAGCCAACACCACAAAACCCACCTAATAGCTGGACAGCGACGAAAATTTCTCCTTCATGTGATCAGCCGCAAATATGTTGTGAGTACACTTATTATATAATTTAACTTTAGAAATCTTATATATTTTGCAATAGATAAAACTTTATAAAGGATTTAATTTTAATAAAATTGGGGTAAAATGATTAATGTTCCTTTGACTACATTAATAGAAAAAATTAAAGAGAATAGTGAGCTGAGCGAAAGCGATATAAAGGACAAAATTAAGAGAAAATTAGAACAGCTTTCTGGACTTATAAGTGAGGAAGGGGCCGCACATATTATAGCAAATGAGTTAGGTATAAAGCTATATGAGCCTTCAGGCAAGCTTCAGATAAAGAATGTTTTAGCAGGACAAAGAAATGTTGAAATTCTTGGAAAAGTCCAAAGAAAATTTGAAGTTCAGGAATTTGACACAGGGGAAAGAAAAGGAAAGGTAGGCTCATTCTTGATAGCGGATGAAACTGGCCTAATAAGAGTGGTTTTATGGAATGCTATGACTGAAAATATTGAAAAAATTAAGGAAGGCGATATTGTAAAAGTTAAATCAGGTTATGTCAGAGAAAATAATAATAAGAAGGAAGTCCATCTTAATGATAAAAGTGTCTTAGAATTAAATCCTCAAGGAGAAACGATCGGCAAAGTAAAAGCAGAGCCCGTTTCAACCAGAAAAAAGATTTCTGAGCTTAAAGGGGACGAGCGGGATGTCGAGCTTTTAGGAACAATAGTGCAAGTATTTGATCCAAGATTTTTTGAAGTGTGTCCTCAATGTGGAAAAAGGATCCAGCAAAAAGAGGATGGTTTTTATTGCAAAGAGCATGATAAGGTGGAGCCTGCAGACTCTTATGTTACAAATATATTTTTAGATGATGGATCTGACAATATACGCGTGGTATTTTGGAGGAATCAAACTCAGAAGCTATTCAATAAAACAAATGAAGAAATTGTGGATATGAAAGAAGACTCTTTTGAAGATATAAAAAATAATCTTCTTGGCAATATAATAAAAGTCGTTGGCAGATCAACAAAAAACGAAGTTTTTAATAGGGTTGAGTTTGTTCCCAATGTTGTTTTTACTGACCCTAATCCCGAGGAAGAGCTGAAGAGGCTCAAAGGCGAAGAAATTGAAGAAAAAGGTATAAATAAAAAAACAGAAAAATTTGATATGTCTGAAAAAGAACCAATTACAAAGATAGATAAAGATTTGAAAATTAGCAGTTCAAATGATGTGCCTTCAATAGATGAACTAGATTCAAAGGAAGAATTAATATAGTTAATTTACTTATTTTTCTAAATGCTTTTTAAAACACATTTGGCTTTTTCAATAGTTATAGTTTTATTTTTATTAAGATTTGAGCTTGGAATTGCTTTTTATGTTGTTTTTCTTATTGCATCTATAATTCCGGATATAGACAGCCCAAACTCTAAGATAGGGAAAAGATTCAAGTTCCTTGGCCTCATTTTCAACCATAGAGGGTTTTTTCATTCAATTTTGGCTTTATTCTTATTTTCATTTTTAATTTACTTTTTTGATTTTAATCTGGCTTTGGCTTTCTTTTTAGGCTATTCTTTGCATTTACTTATCGATTCTTTTACAAAGCAGGGAATATATCTGTTTTTTCCTTTATCTTTGAAGAAAAGCAAAGGCAATATCAAGGTCGGAAGCCTGCTCGAGAAAATCATATTCATGATGCTTCTTTTCTTTGCAATAGCATTATTCTTATTCTCCCTAAGAAACAGTTTATTGATTTAAGTTTGCTATTTAAACAAACATTTATTTGTTAAGAAAACAAACCAATTATATATAAAAATAACTCTTATTCGGATATTTTTCATAAAAAATAGATAAACCACTGGACATTTACCAAAAAACTATATAAATGAATCAAACTATCTAATATTTGCTGTTAAATCAGCGACCTCAACTCCTGGAGCCTTGCAGCTCATGATTAAGGGAGTTATGAAATAAAATGCGAAAAGCAACGAGGTGGTACGAATGTCTGAAGAAAATCTACCAGAAAAAAAATTCAGAGCTGGAGCAATAACTGCTACAATCTGGAAAAACCCTTCTAAAAATGGTGATGGTGAATATAACACTATATCATTTGAAAGAAGCTACAAAGACAAGGAGGATAAGTGGCAAACAACCAATTCTTTAAGAGTTAATGATTTGCCTAGAGCTAAGCTTGTTTTAGAGAAAGCTTACGAGTATCTTGTCTTGAACAAAGAAGAATAAGGTGATTGTTATGGCTAAGGAATCAAAAACTAATGAAACAACAAAATCTAAGGAAATAACTATTAATGATTTGCCAGGAGTAGGAGCGGCAACTGCTGAGAAACTTCAAACCCTTGGCTTTGG
>PXDW01000112.1 GCA_003564925.1 Candidatus Woesearchaeota archaeon
AGCTACAGCAGATGTTATCGGAGCAGTAGATATTGCAGCTAGCTTACAAGCTGAAGCAGTAACACAAGTTCCTGTAACCGGAACTGGAGTTGTTGTAGCAGGAGGCGAAGTTAAGCAGGTGTCAATGAATACTCCGCTTGCCTCAGCAGATGCTTTTGGAGTATCGCCACTAAGACAGAACAAGATAGATGGTCTAATGGACTCAGACATGACAATAGACATAGATGGTGTAGATTACAACTACAGATACCATGATGAAATAAGAGTTATTGGAGTTGCAGGACAAAATATTACAGTGGAAACTGGATTAACTGCTTATTTCCCTAATGAAGATTTTGAAGACAATGTTTTCTTGGAAGTTGATGAAGGATCCTTAGGATACTACTTTGTTTTCTCTGATTCATTAAGAGCGGGAAATATGATAAATGACTCGACAAGGGATGAGCCAATAGTCATACCATTTTTGGACAAAGAGCTTAGGATAACAGGAGCTTCACAAACATCTATGACAGTTGAAGTAGGAACAGAAAAATACCTAAATGCATTAGAAACTGTTACAGTTGATGGTCAGGATTTTACATTGTTAAGAACCTCAGAAACAGCAGCTGTAATCGAGTCTGAAGGCCAGATAGAAACAGTAAGACTAAACCAAGTCAAGAGATTTGGAGATTTAAGGGTAAAGGTAACAGAAATCTTTGATGATGTTGGAATTGAATTTGATTCCGCTACATTATTAATCGGAGATGATGTCTCAAAGACATACAATGATGGAGACGGATTTGTCGGACAAGACAGATGGGATCCTGATTGGGTATGGCACCTAGCTGATTTGGACACTGCTAACCCAACAATAGGTATAGTCTACAACCAAAGGCTTGATGACTATAATAATGTCCTTTATGTAGGAAATTCATTAGAATTGCCTGATGGATTTGCTTCAGTAGGAATCGAAGCCCTTAACCAGGACAGGCACCAAGAATATAGGGTTAGAGTAACAAGAGAGACATTAAGAGACTCTACAGGAGATAACATCTTAGTTTCATCTGCAGACGGCTCAGTAATACACTTTAGAAGCCTTGGCGGAAGAAACAATGGATTTGTTATTGCAGGAACAGAAACAGATGATGTCTATGTTTGGTACAACGCAACAGATGACAGAAGCGTATTATTCTACAGGGATAGCCATGACAACAGAATAAAGCATTCCGGTGTTACATTAGCAGCAGGAACAACAAATGCCAACCTATTCAGAATAGATTTTATTGATTCAAGAATCGATATAGGTGGTGCATCTAGCGCTAATGGAAAGCAAATCAACTGGACATTAGATGCAAACTCCCAAGACATTGTGTACTACACAGAAGTTAGCGGTAGTGACAGATTTGAGTACCTTGGAAGGTCAAGAGGAGACACAGTAACAGCATTAGATGTTGTAGTTGATGAAAGAGACATTTCTGGATGGGATAAAGACACGTTAACAGCAGACGGTATTAAGATGATTGCTTATGGAAACACCGCTTCTGGAGACGAGTTCAGATTTATGGTTCCATCGGATGAATCTGACTTCAAGGCAAGTGTAGTCATAAGGACTAAAGAAGGTGTTGTAACCGGAGCTGACGGAACAGCAGACAGAGTGAACCCAATTCCAGTAGGTATGGGTGTACTTGACAAAGATGTAAGTGTGGGAAATGAAAACATGATAGTTGTTGGAGGTCCATGCGCTAACACTATCGCAGCAGAGCTATTAGGATTCCCAGACCCATGCGCAGAAGGCTTTGAAGCTGGAAAAGCTAAGATTAAGGCTTTCGATGTAGCAGGTAGAGTTGCCATATTAGTAGCTGGATACGAGGCAATGGAAACCCAGGGAGCAACCAGAGTATTGGCTAACTATGAAGACTACGACTTAACAGGAGACGAAGTAGAAGTAGTTGTAACTAGCTTGGCTAATATAAGAGTGTCAGCTGTCCAATAAAACTAAAATATTTTTTATTTTTTTCTTTTTTTAAATGCTTTTTCTAAATGATGAATAGAATAAGTTTAAGAATGTATGAAACTAGTTCAATATCCATAACCTCATAAAATCATATAGAACTAAGAAATTCATCAGCCTTCTTCAAAACCTTTTTGTCATTGCTATATGTTAATCGATTATAAGCATCTTCAAAATTCAGCCAGGCATAATTGATATGCTCAAAGCTTAAAACAACATTTTTTTCTTTGGTTTCTCCCAAAAAGAACCTGACATATTTTATAAATTTATTTCCCATTATAACCAAAGGGTATCTTATATTTTCCTTAAAGCCAGGTATGTAATCAACCTGAGAAATGCCTGTCTCTTCTTTTATTTCTCTAATTATAGCCTCTTTCTCTGTTTCGCCATCATCTATTTTCCCTTTAGTATATCCCCAATGCCCGTATCTATAGTGGAGCAAAAGGTATTTTATCTCAGAATTTTCCCTTCTAAAAAGAACACATGCTGATGTGAATATAGTATTACTTTCAATTTTATTTGATCTAGTAAGAATACCAATTAAAAACTTAGCCATAAATTTATTCTGTTTGCATTACTATAATAAATTTTCTATTATTTTAAGCCATACTTCCAACAAAAATATTGTGCTTTGTCCTAATAATCCTTATTCTGCATTTTTCATTCCTGCATTTTGAACTGTCAAAATTTATAACTGATATACACCTATTGTTTGATGATGCAAGACCTTCGTTCTTAAACCTTCCTTCTGAGACAATATCTGCAATTATTATCTGGTTTTTTTTGAAAGGCTTTGGAAATTGGTTGTCTTTTTTTATCATAAAATCATTATTTGAAAGTATTAATTTTAATTTGTGTTTATTCTCTAAATCTTCCAAAATAGAGTAAAATTTTTCCCAGGCCATCTGTTTTTTTATATTCTTCCCATGCCTGTAATTCAAATAATTTTGAATTCCAATCTTAGCCTTTATCTTTTTTGAAAATTCTATCAAACTGCTTAAGTCATCTTCGTTAATGCCCTCAACAAGAACAGGTGCAATAACAAGCTCCATTTTTTTTGCTATGTATTCGGCTATATCTTTAATTTTATTCAGGGGGTAAGTGCATCCTGACATCTTATCTACAGTTTTTTGATTCAGGCTGTTCAAAGAAAGATTTATTTTAGTAAGGCCCGCTTTCTGAAAAGTTTCAACCAATTCTTTCGATAGCAAAATTCCATTTGTTTCTAAAGAAATCTCCTTTACATTATTTATTCCTCTTATATCTTTAATTAAGCTAACTAATGGTTCATAAAGCAAGGGTTCTCCCTGAGCTGAGATATGAACTTCAACAAGATTTTCCTTTATAATAGCAACTTTTTTTAGCTCTTGAACAAGATATTCTTTCTCAACTACAAAATCCCTTTCCCTTTTATTTGCATCTACAGAGCAATATATACAATCTATATTGCATCCTGTTACAGGCTTTAATTCTATAAGATTAGATCCCCTATCTATGATTCCAAAGTATCCTGTTCCAATCAAAGGAATTCCTGAATTTTTATGAACATAAGTTACCGGTTTTCCCATTGAGTTTTTAAGATTTTTAAACGAATCTTCAAGCAAAAAATTAAACTTGGAGGATTTTTTTTCAGAAGCCTTAAATTCTATAAAATTTTTACCAATGTAAAAATTACCTATTTTAGACAAATCATCTTTTCTTAAAAAAGAATAAAAATGCTTAAGAAAAATAATCTTAATTTTATCATTGCCTTCCTCAAATCTAATATCATTAAATTCAAACCTAACCATAAAAGAACTAAAATGTTATTATCTTATATTCTTTTCCATAATTTTCCCATAATAGTAGCATAACAATCTAAACAGGTTTTCATAAACTCACCAGAATTTAATATAAAAAAATTTAAATAGATAGCATATTTTTAAGTTTATATGACTGAAAAAGTTAATATAACTTATGAAACTCTTTTTGATATTTTAAGACTTGAAAAAAATACAGGAGAGCTTCAAAAGCTTAAAGATTCATTTTATCAGGATGTATTCTCATATTTTAACAGTAAAAAAGAAGTGCTACAAAGGGAAGAAAGTATGTTTTCAGAAACAGATAAAGAGAAAACCCTTATTCAAATTCAAAATATAAAAAGGCTCCTTAAGGAATTATATGAAAAAAGGGAGAGAAAAATAATTGAATTGGCAATAAATAAGTCGAGAACTGGTTCAGACATACTGGATTTATCAGCCCTTCTTCCACAAGAAAAAAAGATTTTTTCTCAGCTAGTTAAGATTTTTAGCTCATATAGGGAAGAAATATTGAATAACATAATGAATGGTAAACAGCCTACATTAAATGAAAGCATAGGAAAGCAAATTTTGCATGATAAAGAAGATAAAAATTATACTGAAAAAGATAACAATGTTGATAATGCAGATTTAAGCTCTAATGGATATGGTGAAAAGAGTGATTATAGGAAAAAAAAGTATGATGATAATAAAGAGGATGAAGATAATAATGATATTAAACCTAAGGATATTGAGGATAAAGATGGATTAGATGATAAGAGTAAATCTGAAAGTTATGAAGGCACCAGAAATACTGATTCAGGAAATGCTGATACTAACCTAGGAAATGCTGATTCAGAAGACCATGAATCAGAGGAAAGTAAAAAATACAGCTTCTATGACGAAGAAAAAGAAGATGATTCAAAAAAAGAAGAAACAAAGACGGTTAAATTTATACATCCTGTTCCAAAATTTTTGGGAAGGGAATTAGAGGTATATGGGCCTTTTGATTCAGAAGATATAGCTAAACTGCCATTAGATATTGCAAATATTCTTATAAGGAAGGGCAGGGCTCATGGGATTGAAGAGCAATAATTTTTTATATAATTTAATTATTTAGTTATCAATGTTGATTGCAGTGGATTTGGATGAGATTCTAGCAGGCTTTTTGGACGCATTTATTTTATTTTATAATGAAAAGTATAATGCTAATCTAAATAGGGATAATTTCCATACTTATAAGTATTGGGAAGTACTTAAATGCACCAGAGATGAGTCTATAAGGACTGTATACGAATTTTATAAAACACCTCATTTTAAGAATATAAAAGCCATAGATGGTTCAATAGAAGGTATTAATGAATTAAATAGAGAGCATGAATTAATAATTATTACAGGCAGACCAAACTATGTAAAAAAAGAAACAGAAAAATGGATAGAAAGTCATTTTTCTAATAAATTTTCAGAAGTATATCTTACAAATCTTTTTTCTCTAAATGGCTCTTTTGTTACTAAGACTGAAATATGCAAAGATATGAAAACGAGTATTGCAATAGAGGATGATTTTGAACATGCCAAAGATTATTCTTCTAATAACATTAAAGTTTTGTTAAAAAAATACAAGTGGAATGAAAACAAAGATTTGCCACATAATGTTGAGTATGTTAATAATTGGGAAGACATTATCAAAAAAATAATTATATAGAAAGATTTTTAAATAGGTGATATTTTCTTTAAAGTTATGAAGCTACCAAAGGCAATAAAAAGGTATTGTCCTTTTTGCAAGAAGCATTCCGACCATAAAATTGCTCAGGCTAAAAGGAAAACTCCTAGCAGCGCTCATCCATTAGGGTATGGAAGCAAGAAAAGAGCTAAATTAAGAGGCAGTGCCAGAGGAACAGGAAATTTAGGAAGATACTCCAAACCAGCTGTAACTAAGTTTAAAATGAGCGGGAAAAAAACAACAAAAAAGACAGATTTGAGGTATCAGTGCACGAAGTGTAAAAAATCCCATACCCAAAACAAGGGAATAAGGGCCAAAAAAGTAGAATTTGTATAATTTATTCTGTTTTTATAATACGATTTATTGCTTATATTATATCCTAAATTTATTCAAAAAGCTTATAAATATTCCCTTATTTCTAAGCATAGACAGGAGGTAATTATCATGAGCGACTCAAATTCAAAATTTGTTAAAGTTAGATGCCCAAAATGCAAGAATGAGCAAATAATATTCGGAAAATCAGCAACACTGATTAAATGCTTGGTTTGCGATAAAGTGATAGCTGAGCCTACAGGAGGCAAGACTAACATAAAAGCAAGAATTTTGGAAGTGCTAGAATAAAAAATGCTATACAAAAAAAAAGGCTTTCCAGAGGAATCTGAGCTAGTTATGTGTTTAGTTACAAAAGTTCTATATGATTCTGTTTTCGTTAGATTAAATGAATATGACAAGCAAGGAGTTATCCATATATCAGAAATAAGTCCTGGAAGAATTCGTAATATAAGGGACTTTGTAAAGGAAGGAAAAATAGTTATATGCAAGGTTTTAAGAATCAATAAGGAAAGAGGACATATCGACCTTTCTTTAAGAAGAGTTACAGATATGCAAAGGAGAGAAAAAGCTAACAATATAAAGCAGGAACAGAAAGCTGAAAAGATAATAGAAGGCATAGCCAAAAAAACGAATATTAATATTGATAATCTTTATAGGAGTATATCCCCTAAAATATTAAGCGAATACGAGTATATTTTTCAATGTTTTGAAGATATTGTAGAGAATAAGATTTCTCTTGAAAAATTAGGTATTGACAAAAATATTACCCAAGAGATTACAAATGCTGTCAAGGAAAAAATAAAACCAAAGGAAGTAAAAATTAAAGGGGATATAGAGATAGAGGTTTACCATAGTGATGGTATCAATATATTGAAAGAAACTTTAAACAAAGGCTTAAATAAAAATATAGAAATAAATTATGCTGGAGCTGGAAAGTATAGAATAGTGGTTTCTGCAAAAGGATATAAGGAAGCAGAAGAGATATTAGATACATATATTGGATCTTTAAAAAAGAATTTTGAAAAAATAGATGGAATCTTCAAATTTTCGAGAAAGGAAAAATAATAAGTGAATATATAAAATGAAGCATATCCTAAAATGTAAATCGTGTGGATCATATACATTAAAGGAAAAATGCAAATGTGGAGAAAAAGCCTTTATGGTGAAGCCTGCAAAATATTCTCCAGAAGATGCTTACGCCAAATATAGGATAATCTCAAAGCAAGAAGAAAGAAAGAGGAATAATATGATAAAATGACTTGGAAATTCAATAAATGCGGAAAAATACCTTCAATTAAGAATCCTTTGTTAATTGAAGGAATGCCTGGAATAGGAAATGTTGGGAAAGTTGCTGTTGATTTTATTATTGATGAAATTAAGGCAAAAAAAATTTATGAGATAACATCATATAGTATGCCTCATTCTGTTTTTGTAAACGAAGAAAACTTAATAGAGCTTCCAAAAATAGAAATCTATCATAAAAAAATAAAAAACAAAGACTTATTGTTATTAACGGGAGATGTTCAGCCTATTGATGAATACTCATGTTATGAATTCTGCGATAAAATACTTGACTTGGTTGAAAAATATAAAGCTAAAGAAATAATAACTATTGGGGGCATTGGGCTTCATAAAATACCTAAGAAGCCTCATGTTTTCTGCACAGGCAACTCAAAAAAGCTTATAAAGAAATACAAAGAAGGTACAAACATAAAAAATAAAGTATATGGGGTTGTGGGTCCTATTGTCGGAGTATCTGGACTTTTTCTTGGGCTTGCTCAACGGAGAAAAATTGAAGCTGTTTCACTATTAGCTGAAACATATGGGCACCCAATATATCTTGGAGTTAAAGGTGCAAAAGAAATTTTAAAAGTTCTTAACAAGAAGCTAAACCTAGGTATTGACTTAAAAGAACTAGATAAAGAAATAAGAGAGCTAGAAACAGACTTAATTACAAAATCAAAAGTAAGCACATCAAAAAAAATAGGTAAGCCCGGAATTGATTATATTGGATAGCTCCAATTATTCTTTTTAAATTATTTAGTTTAATTTTTTTAATAGTGAATCAATATGGAAATAAACAAAAAGTTTATATTCTAAACCTATTACTCTTTTTTTATGGCAAAGATAAATTCTATAAAAGCAAGAGAGATACTTGATTCAAGAGGTAACCCGACCATAGAGGTCGATTTATTTACAGAAAATGGAATGTTTAGGGCAATGGTTCCCAGCGGAGCTTCTACAGGAATTCATGAAGCCTTGGAGCTAAGGGATAATGACAAAAATAGGTATCTGGGAAAAGGAGTTCTACATGCAGTAGATAATATTAATAATAAAATTTCTAAGATAATAATTGGAATGGATCCCATAAAACAAGAAGAGATAGACAAAAAAATACTTGATTATGATGGAACAAAAAATAAAAGCAAATTAGGCGCTAATGCTATTCTTGCTGTTTCAATGGCTGTCTGCAAAGCCGGGGCTGCAGCGAAAGGCGTATCATTATATGAACATATAGCAGATTTAGCAAAAATAAAAGAATTTATTATGCCTGTGCCAAGCTTTAATGTGCTTAATGGGGGAAGTCATGCCGGTAATAAGCTTGCTATGCAGGAGTTTATGATACTTCCTATTGGGGCTAATAACTTTAGGGAATCCCTGATGATGGGCGCTGAAACCTACCAAATATTAAAGAAAGTTATAATAGATAAATATGGTCAGGATGCTGTTAATGTAGGTGATGAAGGCGGATTTGCTCCAAACATACAAGATAATAAAGAAGCTTTAGAGCTTTTGAAGGAAGCGATTAATAAAGCAGGCTATTCAGGAAAAATAAAAATTGGTATGGACATAGCAGCATCTGAATTTTATGATAAAGGAAAATATGACCTTGATTTTAAGAGTGTAAATAAAGATAAAAGCATGATAAAAACAGGAGATGAGATGATAAAAATCTATAAAGAGTTTGTTGATTCTTATGATATTGTATCTATAGAGGACCCTTTTGACCAAGATGATTGGGAAAGCTATAGAAAATTAACATCTGATATCGGCGGTAAAATACAGATAGTTGGTGATGATTTACTTGTAACAAACCCTGAAAGAATAAAAAAAGGAATTGAAGAAAAAGCAATAAATGCCCTTCTGTTAAAAGTGAACCAAATAGGGAGCATAAGTGAGTCTATCGAGGCTTGCAAAATGTCTCAGGAGGCTGGGTGGGGCGTTATGGTAAGCCACAGAAGTGGAGAAACTGAAGACAGTTTCATAGCTGATTTAGCAGTAGGCCTTAAGGCAGGACAGATAAAGGCAGGAGCGCCATGTAGATCAGAGAGGCTTTCAAAATACAACCAACTAATGAGAATAGAAGAAGAACTTGGCGATAGATGTATTTACGCTGGAGAAAGATTTAGAAACCTTGTTTAAAATGAAGGCAAAGAATCCTGTTATTTTATTAATAAGAGATGGTTGGGGTTTTAAAAAAAGCTCTTTTAATAATGCAATTTCTCAATCTTTTACACCTAATATGGAAAAATTACTAAAAGAATACCCTTCTGCTTTAATAAAAGCAAACGGTAATGCTGTTGGGTTGCCCGAAGGATACCAAGGAAATTCTGAAGTTGGACACATGACTATTGGTTCTGGCA
>PXDW01000025.1 GCA_003564925.1 Candidatus Woesearchaeota archaeon
GACAGAAGAATGGAACAATATGCTTGACAATGATAAAAATGTAATGATAAAATATATTCCAGGAATCTCCTATAAAAAATATATAGACGGTAAAAATCTTCCAAAGATAAATAAGATAACTGGGATTTTTGACCAGGATACTTGATAATTTAAAATGATTATTCTATATTTATACCTGAGAAATCTTTCTTGATTTTCGAAACTTGATTTTCTTTAACAATATTTCTGAATAGAGGGATCTTTACTGGTATTGCAAATGATGTGAAGTTAGAAGTCACTATGGCCTCTCCTTTATCCAATGCTGCAATGTTTCTACTATCAGAACTTAAGTCTTGAGAAGCAGATTCTATTATTGCTTGCCTTTCTGGAGCCATCTCCATACCTAATATAATTTTTGTGTTCATATTTGCAAGAACTTCTCGAGGTATTAAACTCGGAAGCTGTGTTATTGCAATCAATCCAATTTTAAATTTTCTCCCTTCACGAGCTATTGTTGAAAATATATTGCTTCCTTTTTCTAAAACATCTTTTCCAATAACTCTTGGAGCCTCTTCAATAACAATTGATATCACAGGCTTATCTTTTAATTCACCTTTGTTTTTATAATGCTTATACATTCTAAATGTTTCTGATGTTATTAAGCTTCCAATCAGTATTTCGAGGTTTGAAGGAAAGCTGCTTGTATCGATTATTACTATTTTGCTTTGCTCTAATTCTTTTACAATATCTTTTATCGTTGTTTCTCCAGAATTCAAGTCAAAAACACCTTTACAATATAATTTTTGCCCATCAAATTCTAGATCTAACAAGTTCATTAATCTTCTTTTTATAACAGATAATGTACTTTCCTGAATATTTTCAATAGGCTTTTCTAATATTATAGATTCGATCCATTTTTCTCCAAATTTTTTATAGAATAGAGAAATAGCATCTTTTTGTGGAATGCTCCATTCCATAAAACCAAAATGACTTGGATTTAATGTTTTCAGGTTTATTTTTAGGGTTCTACATCCAACAGGAACATTTTCAGCAGTATAATAACTAACTTTTTCTTTTTTTTGATGATCTTTTAAACCCAATCCGTTTCTCCCATAATATTCATCATGAGGATCTAACACTAAAAGACCGCAGTAATCCTCTTCTATAAGATTCCAAAGCATAACACTTGTCAAGTTTGATTTTCCTTTTCCAGTTGAAGCAGGCAAAAGAATATGATGTGACAAAACATCTTTTCCCCTAAGAAATATGGGCAGATTCATTACTTTTGAGCCTGTTCTCAAATTGCCAATAAAAAGCGGGTTAGAAGGCTTTTTCAAAAAAATCAAGTCATTATCTTTTATTTCTCTCACTTCCGAGAAAAATTCAGGAAGAACTTTTGATGTTTTTACGTTTTCTCCTATAGTAATCAAGCTTTTTGCAAAAGCAATCTTATAATTTCTTAATTTTTCATCAAAAAAATCAATATTAAGGTTCTCTTCTAATCTCATTCCAGAAATAAGTTCAAGGTTCTGCTGTGATATTTGGCTACCATAAGCAAGTTCGTAAATTTGCAATAATATTTTTGTTTTTTCCTTTTCTGCTATGAGCAATTCCCCAAGTTCAAATTCTTCATTAGATTTTTGCCTTATTATTATCTCTCCAAATTTTCCTGAAATAACCTGTCCTTTCATAATAAACAAGAATAAAGCCTAGTTTAAAAATATTATTGAATTAGAGAATAAAGAATCAAAAAATATAAAGAAAAAGGAAATTATAATATTTATTTCCTTCCTCTAGCCATCTTGGCTCTTGAAATATCTCCGTTTTTATCAACAAAATATAAATATCCTGGTTGTTTTTGGCATCCAATTTTGCATACTTTTTCAATCTTTCCTGTCTTGCCTTTTTTCCTTCCTCTAGCCATCACAGCTCTTGAAATGTCACCTTGCTTGTCAACAAAGTACAGATATCCTTTTTCTTTTTTTACATTAGCTTTTTCTACCTTTTCAGCCATTTTTTTCTACCTCCTTTGAATAATAATTTAGCGTTAAAATATCCGCCCCACGTCTATAAAATAAGAACGCTACTATTTAAATCTTTTCCTTTTTTAGGAGATTTTCAGACGAAAAATTTTTTAGCATTCCTCAATAGAAATGATTTTTGATATTTCATCACCACTAATAGAACATCCATTAAGTTTAAGTCCCCAAAGAAGGCCATCAACCAACGTTTTTCTAGAACTACTTATATCCAAGATATATTTATTAAGCAGCCCTTTCTCATATGCAATAAGAATCAGCTCTGTTGAGCGTATTACTTTTATGTTTTTTGTGAAATTCTTTAGTTTTATTAAATTACTTGTATTTACGCTTATTGGCGTATGAAGCTTTTTTTGAAGTATATTTCTGAGCTTTTCAGGATTTTCTACTAGGAGTCTTGTTGTTCTTTCATCTATAACAACAGCATCTGCTCTTGAAATGAAGGCGGCAGCAAGAACTTCCATTTCGGCATACTGCACAATATTTATATTTTTTCCATACCCAGAAAATAAGTTATTGGATATATCCAGTATTTGTTCTGTTCTTTGCTTTAAATCTGGCTTTTCAAACATCTCAAGAATATTTTCTTTATACTCTTTAAAAACTTGCAAAGCCTCAAACTTAAACCTTTTTGAGTTTATTGGGTTGTCAATTGTTTCTTTCTTAACGCTTTGTGTTATGTAAAATTTGCCTTTGAATATTTTCTTTAATTCAGGCAATACCCATAATAAACTATTCATAGAAAGACTTATTATGGGCCCAGAATCAAACACCAATGATTTCATTCAAAAATCCCTCTTGCAAATTTAAGTCTCTTTTCAATCGTAATGTTTTCTTTAAAAGTATCAGGTATCTTGGTTTTTCCGACATAACTCATTAACTCCCATTGGGATATGCCTAATAAATAAGAGGCCTGAGACATGGATATTCCATGATCATAAAGTTTGCTTCCTTTTTTTATTTGGGCCTGTTCAATAACTTCTTGGATATAGAGTTTTAACTTGGAGTCTTCTTTTGATATATTTTTTATAATGCTTTTTACAGATTTTCTGTATAAATTAAATTTATTTTCTGACAAAGCATCCTTTGATTTTATAAGTGTTTTTACTATATTTTTATTTACAAAACCTTTTCTTTCAAATATTTTTGATAATGAATACATTATTACTGCAATGCTTAAAGAGTCTTCATCCTGAAAAATCGAGGCATTATGTATTGTATGGTTGCTTAGATCTTTAATCTTTGATATATCTCTGCAATAAATATGATTTAAAGATTCATCAAGTATCGATAAAATATCTTTTTTTATTCTTTCATTCATAATCTTTATAAAATATAGTTGCTATATAAATATGTCGGTGCATATTAATAAGTTTAAATTAAATATCCTACAAAAGCAATATAAAACAAAAAGTTTATAATTTTTAATCAATTACTATTTAAATGTGAAAAGAAATTTTTTAGATATATTCAAGCTTGTTATGCCTATTTCTAGTTATAAGAAGAGCTATCTAAAGAGACTTGGCAAATATCTTGACGAGAATGAGATAAAACAGGTAAGATACCTTTCTAAATTGGGCAGAATCGGTTTTTCAAATGCTAGCCTTGGTCTTAGTGAAAAGCTTATGCTAGATGTGGATTATCCCCAGCTTAATTTAGCTTCTACAGAAAAAGACATTAAAAAATTTGTTGAAAATATAAACTCCAACATACATTATAAAATAATGAAGTCAGCATTTAAGCAGTTTTCAGAAAATGCCGAAAAAAAAATAAAAAAATATGTAGCAGATAACATTGTTGGCTTAGATGTTGTTAAAGAAGCATGCATATTACAGCTTTTCGCATCAGACAGAATCCACATACTTTTACTTGGCGATCCTCAAACTGGAAAAACAGATATTGTAAGATCTATATCTAACCTGCATCCAATAACCAGCTTTGGTCTGGGATCTGGAATATCGGGAGTTGGGTTAGCATTGACAGCAAAAGGAGATAATATAATAAAAGGTCTTTTGCCAAAAGCAGACCAGGGAATATGCTGTATAGACGAATTAAATCTAATGAATCAAAAAGACCGGGCTTCATTATATTCAGCTATGGAAAAGGGATTCGTTGCTTATGACAAAGGGTCAAAACATGTACGACTTGATGCAAATGTTAGGGTTTTAGCAACAGCAAATCCCAAGCTTGATAAATTTGTAGGAAAAACAGTAGAGGTATTAAAAGAACAGCTTCCGTTTGACGAAGCATTAATCTCGAGATTCAACTTAGTTTTTTTAATAAGATATCCTGATATTAAGGGATTTCTAGAAATTACTAAAAAGATTGTGCATCAGGATCCGACTGTTTTAGTTAATGAGGACATAAGTTTTATTAAAGAATATGTTAGTTTTGCAGAGAACATAAAAGTCGATTTTCCTAAAGGCCTCGAAAAAGAGGTTGTAAATTTTGTTGAGTATTTAAAAAGAAATGAAGAAGATTTTTTAGTAAGCGTTGGACCAAGAACCATTATTGGGTTTATTAGGATGTGCAAGGCCAACGCACGCTTAAATCTAAGAACAGAAGTTACGAGAAAAGATATTGATAAGATAAAAAAAATATTTGAAGAAGTTCTTTTTATAAGAAGAAAATAATAATTATACAAAAGTATATAAACTAACTCTTTTTGCTCTTGGGAATGCTTGATACAATTGCTGCAAAAGAGGTTATTTCTCGTGCCAAAAAACATGGCGATGTTAAAAGGATAGTTGTCGAAGTTGGAGATTTTTCATCAACAAAAGCAGAAGATTTAGAGAAACTATTGAAAAAATTTGTGAATTGGGCTATTGAAGTAATAAAAAAGCCAGCATTTGTTAAATGTTTTTGTGGTTATGAAGGTGAACCAAAAGTACTTGAAAGAACGAAGGACTTTGTTATGTTTTGCTGCCCTAAATGCATGCTTGTTCCTGAAGATATAAGTGGAACAAAAATTATATTGAAAAAAATAATTCTTCAATAAATTATTTAAATTCCAAACTCAATTGATTTTACATGGAAGTTGTATTGGTCTTCGGAAATCCTTATGCAGACGATGATAATCTGGCTATAGAGATAGCGCAGGACCTGAAGATTGACGGTGTTGATTTCAAAATACTTCAAAACCCCGATGATATTCTAAACTATAAAAAAAATGAAAGGCTGTTCATACTTGATGTTTTAAGGAATGTCGATGATTTTATACTTGTTAAAGACTACAAAAAATTGGAAGAAAGAAAGATATTCTCTGTTAAAGATTTTGATTTAGGTTTTTTCTTAGATTTAATCAAAAAAACAGGAAAATTGAAGGAGACAATTATAATTGGGATACCTGAGGACGGAGATAAATTCTTGCTAAAACAAAAAATTAAAGATGTGATGGAAAGTTTTAAATAGTTTATTTTTACCTAAAAACTCATGGGCAAGTTGCTTAAAAAAGAAGATTTGAATAGATTTCTTAGTAATCTAAAGGGAATATATGAAATAATTGCTCCAGTAAAAAAAGATATTGTTAGATATGATGTTATAAAAAATATAAATGAGATATATTTAGATGAAAAGCCTTTTTTTTCTGCAAAAAAATTCTTTTTTCCTAAAAAAGAAACTTTGTTTGATTTTCCTCAAAGAAGACATTTTAAAAAAAGAATGAAACCAAGGATAATATTCGGAATGAGAAACTGCGATGCGAATTCTTTGCTTGTTTTAGATAAACTTTATTTGGAAGGTTTCGTAGATGAAAAATACAAGCAAAAAAGGGAAAAAACCATAATTATAACGATACCTTGCGATGAACCAGAAGAGAATTGTTTTTGTGGTTCTCTTAACCTGAAAGATTATTATGATTTAAAATTTATAGATATAGGTCCTTCTTATTATATTGAGGTCGGATCAGAGAAAGGAAAAAGGCTTGTGCACAGGTTTAAAGATCATAAGATGATTGGTGAAAAGCAGGATTTGGACTTTATAAAAATACTAAATAAAAGGAATGATTTGAAAAAATATTTTAATGACTCTTTATGGGAAAAAGAGGCAGAAAAGTGTTTAAGCTGTTCAATGTGCGTAAATATATGCCCAACATGCACCTGCTTCGATATAGTTGATGAAGTTGATCTTAGCCTTAAAGAGGGAAAAAGGTCAAGAATAAGCGACTCATGCCACCTTAAGTCATTCACAGAAATTTCAGGAGGTAAAATTTTCAGAGAGAGCAGATATGAAAGATTAAGACATTTTGTTTTGCATAAGCTTCAATATTTTAAGGATAAGCATAATATTAATTTGTGTATTGGATGCGGAAGATGTATAACTATATGCCCTTCTAAAATAGATTTGGTGGAGATCTCGAATAATTTGGGCAAAAATAAAAATCCTAAAAAACAAAATGATAAATAATATTTTGATAAATACACATTGGAATAATCAAAATGGACTATAAGCCTATTCAAGTTGAAATTTTGAAGAAAGAGAAATTTACAAAAGACACATTCTTGTTGAGATTGAAGCATAAAGTAAAAGACAATCCAGGAAAATTTTTGATGGTTGGTTTGCTTGGGATAGGCGAATGCCCCATATCTATATGCTCAAGCCAAAAATCATATACGGAGTTATTAATAAAGAAAAAAGGAAAAGTTACTCAAAAATTGTCGGAACTTAAAAAAAAAGATAAAGTTTATGTAAGGGGGCCTTTGGGTTCTGGTTATCCAATGGAAAATTTAGAGGGAAACAGTCTTGTTTTGATTGGTGTAGAATCAGGAATTGCTTCTTTAAGATCTGTGGTTAAATATGTCGAAAAAAAAAGGACAAAGTATAAGGAAATTGAAATATTCCTGGGATTTAAAAATCCAGAGCGTATTATTTTTGATGAAGATATAGAAAAATGGAAAAAACAATATAAAACCCACATGATTTTTGACAATAAAGATGAGTCCAATTTCTATGATATCTTTGCAACAGATTTATTTAAAAAACAAAGTATAAATTTAAACAAGGCTTTTGTTTTAATATGTGTGCCGCCGGATATGATAATTCCAACAATAAAAAAAACAAAGATCTTAGGATTTAAAGATAATAGGATATATCTAAGTCTTGAGAGGCATATGAAATGTGGTCTTGGAAAATGCGGACATTGCATGATAAAAGGTCATCATATTTGCGTAGATGGGCCTGTTTTTAGATATGATAATATATCGGATGATTTATAATGAAGCCAAAAATAGCATTAATTAGCTTGACGGGATGTGGAGGATGTGAATTATCATTGTTATTTACAGGTGAAGTTTTATTAGACTTAGTCAAGAATTTTGATTTTCGTATCCTTAACATTTTTAATAAGAACAATGTTCAAAATCAATATTCTGAATACGAAGCTGTTTTTGTTTCTGGTTTGGTTGCAGATAAGCGAGATATTGAATTGTTGCAAAAATATAGAAAAAAATCAAAAATTCTTATTGCATTAGGCGCTTGCTCTGTTCATGGAAATGTTTATTCTTTGAAACAAACAATAGATTCAACCCATAAAAATCAAGAATTTAACTCTGAAAAATCTAAGAATAGCTCATTGATTGAAGCTGTCGCATTAAGGCCTATATCAGAATATGTGAAGGTTGATTTTTCAATACCTGGCTGTCCGCCAGATAGCTCTGAAACTATAAGTCATATCAAGGATATAATGATTGGAAAAAAGTTAGTTGAAAATGAAAAGCCAGTTTGTTTCCATTGTAGCTTAAATGAAAATTTCTGTTTGCTTAAAAATGGAAAAGAATGCATCGGGCCTTTAATAAAATCGGGTTGCGACTCTTTATGCCCATCATTCAATAAAGAATGCACTGGCTGCAGAGGCCCAATAAATGATGGAAATATTGACGAAATAAAAAAAATATTTAGTGATAAAGGAATTAGTTTTGATATATTAAAAGAAAAAATAAGCAAATATGCAAAAATAGAATTTGATAAACTCATGAATAAAGAAAATAGAAAAAAGATTGATTATGACATCAAGGAACGAAAGATAATAAAAGAAATAAAGAATAATTCTGAAAATATATCTGGACAATATTCTGTATATTTGGATTTGCGTAATGGAAAATTAAACGATTGCAGACTTGAATATTCAGAAAATTCAATATTATTTGAAGAGATATTAAAAGGAAAACATTTTTCCGATATTCCTGAAATAGTATCCAGGATGTGCGGAATAACTAGTTGTTTTCATGTTATAACTTCTATCAAGGCCATAGAGAATGCATTTAATATACAAATTACAGAGCAAACAAAATTATTAAGAGAGCTTTTAGCTATAGGGGAGTTAATAAGAAGCCATTCAATACATATCTATTTAGTCGTACTTCCTAATTATTTTGGATTTGATTCAGGAATTGAAATGATGTTAAAAAATAAAAAAGAAACTAAAAGAGCACTAGAGCTGATTAATGTGGGAAATAGCCTTATAGAATTGATTGGAGGAAGAGTTATTCATCCTGTCACTTTTGAGGTTGGATACAATACTTATGTTCCTGAAAAATCCAAACTTGAAGAGATTTTAAAAATACTGAAAATTTCAAAAAAAGAAGCTATAAAAACATCAGAGATTTTATTATCATTAGATCTTACTTTTTTTGAAAGGAAAACAGAATATATCTCTCTTAGACAGCTAGATAATTTTCCATCACTAAGCGGAGATATTATTTCTACGAAGGGATTGAATATAAATCCCCAAACTTATAGAAAATATTTTAATGAGGTTAAATTGCCTAATTCGAAAGGAAAATTAGTTTTTAAAAATAATAAGACTTACTTTACAGGTGCTTTAGCAAGGGTAAACAATAACTCAAGGCTTTTATGTAAAGAGGCTGAAACATTAGTCAGGAAATCGAGAAGGAAATTTCCGAATTATAATCCTTTATTGAATAATTTTGCTCAATCTCTTGAGATTATAAACTGGATTGATAGAGCTATAGAAATAATAACTAATTGGGATTTCAAGGAAGAGATTAAGCATGATATAAAACCAAAATCTGAAAGAGGTATTGGTGTAACAGAGTCTCCCCAAGGACTACTAATCCATGATTATGAATTTAATTCAAAAGGCTGTATAAACAAGTGTAGCATTATCACGCCAACAGCTCAGATAATAAAAAACCTTGAAGAAGATATAAAAGCCTATGCTTCACAAAATTTAACTGACAAACAAGATAATGAAATAAGGTCAGAAATTGAAATGTTGGTTAAATCTTATGGTCTCCAATTGTTTGGCGGGGGAAATACTGTAGATTTCATCATAAAAAGGAATTAAATAACAAAAACTTAATAAAAGGAATCAAACATTAAAATAATTATTAAGCATATAAAATATACAAAAAGCCAGATAATATGTTAAAAGAGGTGTTTAATGTCATTTGTTGATTTTTTAGTAATTTTAGGGACCGGCCTTTGGAGCTTATTTTTAATCTGGATTTCAATTTTTATAGCACCTTTTAGAAATCCAGAGGTTCTTTGGATATTGATACCCATATATTTATTCTGGATATTTACTGAGATATACCAGGAAAAAAGAAAAACCAGCTTTGGGAATGCAATATCTAATGGGGCTGTTGTTCTTTGGGTAGGAATTGACTGGACAAGATATTTGATAAGGCAATTAGGGACCGATATGTCTTTGGGCTTTGATTTTTATTCAAAAATAGCGCTTTCTATATTTGTATTTGTTTATGGGGTTGTAATAATATTGTATGGCATAAAAGTAAAAAGATTTATTCCAAGAATTGGAAGAATAAGAGAAATAACTTACGTTCTTATAATGTTCACTCCAATAATATATGGTGTAGTGAAATTAAATTTTCAAACTATATCTGCAATTGTTTTATTTTTCCTGCCTTTTTATTTCATAATAGAGTTTATAAACCGTAAAGTTCCAGATCCTTCAACTTATGAAGGTTCTTCATTATAAAATATTTTTAGAAAACTATATAAATGTTCTCGTCTTTTCTTTTCTGATATGCCGGGGTGGATTAGCCAGGAAAAGGCTCTTGGTTTAATGAAAAAAAAGAGATTTCCTGTGATAAAAACAGTACTTGTGAAATCTGAGAAGAATCTTATAAAAAATGCTAAAAAACTTAAATTTCCTATTGCTTTAAAATTGGTTTCTTCAGATATAATCCATAAATCGGAAGCAAATATTATATTTCTTGATATAAAAAATGATGAGCAGTTGGAAAAGGCTTACAAAGATGCAATAAAAAATGCCAAAAAATACAAAAAAAAAGTGAAAATAGAAGGAATTCTTATTCAGGAGATGGTTTCTGGACAGGAAGTTATTATAGGAATGAAAAGGGATGAACAATTCGGTCCAGTTGTAATGTTTGGCTTCGGAGGAATATTTGTTGAAGTATTAAAAGATGTGAGCTTTAGAATAGCTCCTGTTGAAAGAGATATGGCTTTAGAAATGATAAAAGAATTGAAAGCATATAAAATATTGGAAGGTATCAGAGGACAAAAAAAATCCAAGGTAGAAGATCTCGTTGATATCATAAGAAAAACTTCATTGTTGGCTGAAAATGATAAGAAAATAAAGGAAATTGACTTTAATCCTGTTATTGTAAATGATAAAGAGGCAAAAATAGTAGATTTTAGAATATTAAAAGACTAATTGAAATTTAAGAATAAAAAAACTATACAAAATGCCAAACAAAAAAATTAAAATTAGAAATTTAGAAGGTTTATTCAACCCAAAAAGTGTTGCAGTCATAGGAGCTTCAAGAGACCACAATAGTGTTGGATATGGCATTCTGAGAAATTTAAATAGTGGCTGTGTTTTCCAATGCAAGTATTGTAAGCCTTTTTTAGGACCTATATATCCTGTAAATCCCTATGCTGAAAAAGTCCAAGGAATAAAATCATATGCTTCAATTTTGGGTGTTGAAGATGATGTCGACTTGGCAATTATATCTGTTCCGGCGAAAATTGTTCCTTTAGTGATGGAAGAGTGCGTCGAAAAAAAAGTAAAGGCAATGATTATAATTTCAGCAGGATTTGCTGAACTAGGCGAAGAAGGAATAAAACTTCAGGATAAGGTTTCTGATATAGCGAAAAAATCAAAAATACCTGTTTTGGGCCCGAATTGTCTTGGTATAATAAGGCCTTATTCTAACTTAAATGCCAGTTTTGCTCCAGCTATGCCTCCTCAAGGAAACATAGCTTTTATCTCGCAATCTGGAGCTTTGGCAGATAGTATCATAGATTGGGCAATAGAAGCAAGGTATGGCTTTAGCTCAGTAGTAAGCTACGGAAACAGGGCAGATTTAGATGTTGTTGATTTTCTTGAGTATTTTGGCGAGGACGAAGAAACTAGAGTCATAACTATATATATTGAAGGAATAAAAAATGGAAAAAGATTCATGCAAGTTGCTGAGAAGGTTTCAAAGAAAAAGCCCATAATAGCTTTGAAAGCAGGAAGAACAAAACACGGCAGAGAAGCTATATCCACCCATACAGGAAGTTTGGCAGGCTCTTATAAAATATATAAGGCAGCTTTTAAGCAGACGGGAATTATATTGGCAGATAATGTTGAAGAAATGTTTGACATAGCAAAAACTTTGGCCTACCAGCCTTTGTGTAAGGGAAATAATATAGCTATAGTGAGCAATGCCGGCGGACCAGCTGTATTAGCAGCTGATTATTGCGAACAGTCTGGAATTAATCTTCCCGAACTAAAAAAAAGCACACTTAATAAGATTGAGAAGAGCGGTGTTATGCATAAAGCATATTCAAGAAGAAATCCTTTGGATTTGGTTGGAGATGCATTGCCTGAAAGGTATAAAGTTGCAGTCGATACACTGCTCTCTGAAAAATATGTTGATGGATTAATAGTTATACAAACTCTCCAGACTATGACAGATCCGGAAGAAGATGCCAATGTCATTATTGAGGCACAGAAAAAATATCCAGATAAACCTATAATATGCACTTATATGGGTGGACATTTTACAAAATCAGGAATTAGATTGTTAGAAAAAAATTATATACCTGATTATAATGATCCTAAAAAGGCAGTTATGGCAATGAAATCTCTGATTGAACGTTTTCAATATCTAAAGAAAAAATAAAAATTTTTTAACTATAGAGTTTTTCTTTCAACAATACATTTAGGTCTTTCATTACTATCTACTTTTTTGAAAATTATGGTGTCTTCTTCTTTTATAAGATTACCAGAATTTTTTTTAAAATAGTTTTATTTGCTCTAATCTCAAAATTTTTCACCATTTTTTAAAGCATTAAATGGCTTTTCATACAAATTTTTTTAAAAAATTTACCCATCATTCTCAGAGAATTTAGAAATCGCACTTCTCGAGCTTTTTTAAGTCTTGCCAGTTTTTGTCAATATTTTCCTGTATTTTTTTTATTGCCTTTTTGTCATTAATTATGTGAGAAAATCTTTTTTGCACTTTTAAGAATTCTTTAACTGGCTTTTTTTTGTCTCCGGGATCATAGCTTATCTTATATTTTCCATTCTCAACTTCGTATAAAGGCCAAAAGCATGTCTCAACAGCCAACCTTGCAACCTTGAGACTATCATTTTCTTTTATTCCCCAACCAGCCGTACACGGACTCAATGAATTAATAAACTTTGGCCCTTTTATTTCAAATGCCTTTGTTGCTTTCTCAATCAAATCATTATAGTGGCTTATAGAAGTCTGAGCAACATAAGGAATATTATGCGCGACCATTATTTTTGTTAAATCCTTGCTGAATTCCTGTTTTCCCTGCCTTTTATTCCCCAAAGGGTCTGTTTTTGTAGAAGCGCCGTAAGGTGTGGCAGAGCTTCTTTGCATTCCTGTATTCATATAAGCCTCATTGTTATAACAGACATATAAAAAATTATGACCCCTTTCTGCAGCTCCTGATAAAGATTGAAGGCCAATATCATATGTTCCTCCATCTCCTCCAAATGCTATGAATTTTATTTCCTTTTTTATTTTTCCTTTTCTCTTTAAAACATCATAAGCTGAAACAACTCCTGAAATTGTTGCGGCAGCATTTTCAAAGGCATTATGTATCCAAGGGACTTTCCAGGAAGTATAAGGGTATACTGTTGTTGAGACCTCTATACATCCAGTTGCGTTGGCAACAACAACAGGATGTTTTGTTCCCATCATAAACATTCTTGCATTTATTGCAGCTCCGCATCCAGGGCACATTCTATGACCTGAGCTTATCTTGCTTTCCTGTTTTGCTAATTCTTTTAGATTAACCATTTATTCTCTTACTCCCAAATAATTTTCTTTTTTTGCTTTTCCTGAGATTAATTCTGAATAAACTCTTTCTATCATACCTGGATTTATCTCTCTTCCGCCCAAACCAAAAACATAGCTGAATATTTCTGGCTTGTTTTTTTCTTCATAAAAAGATGATCTAATTTCTGAATATAGTGGAGCTTCTGCTCCGAATGAAGCAGCTCTGTCTAAAACAGCAATTGTTTTTTTATTCTTTAGTTCTTTAACAATTTCTTTATTTGGAAAAGGCCTGAACATCCTTATCTTTAATAATCCAACTTTTTTTCCTTTTTTTCTTAAGACATCGATAACTTCTTTAGTTGTCCCGGCTGTGCTTGACATAGTAATAATAACATGGTCAGCATCTTTTGTTTTATAGGGCTCGATATACCTATAATTTTTTCCACAAACTTTTGAAAATTCTTTGGCCATCTTTGGGTATATAGACTTTGCTTTTTGCATTGCATCAACTTGCTGCCTTTTATGCTCAAAATAGAAATCATAAAAGTCTATAGGTCCAACTGTTATCGGCTTTTTTATATTAAGTAAAGAGTGTTTGGGTTTATAATTTGCAACATATTTCTTTACCTTTTTTTCATTTATTAGTTTAACAGGCTCAACACCATGGCTTGTTATAAATCCATCCTGGCAAACCATTACAGGAAGCAAGATGTCTTTGTGCTCAGAAAGCTTTACAGCTAAAATCGTTAAATCATATACTTCTTGTGCTGTTTCGCAATACATTTGAATCCATCCAGAGTCCCTTTCTGCCATTGTATCTGAATGATCGCAATGTATATTTATTGGGCCTGAAAGAGCCCTGTTCACAACATTCATGACTATAGGAAGCCTTGTGGATGAAGCTATATAGATTATCTCGTGCATTAAAGCAATTCCTTGCGATGATGAAGCAGTCATTACTCTTGCCCCTGCCGCGCTAGCTCCGACACAAGCTGACATTGCGGAATGCTCTGATTCCACTCTTATCAAATCAGTGTCAACTTTTCCATCCGCAACATACTGCGAGAATCCGTGCATTATGTCAGACTGAGGTGTTATCGGATATGCAGCAACAACATCAGGGTTGATTTGCTTCATTGCATAGGAAGCAGCTTCTGTTCCTGTTAAAGGCTTCATGTTTTTCATTTTCACATTTTTTTATTTTTTATTTTTTTATTGCAATTAAATTCAGACTCTTTTTTCATTTCAATGCATTTTACAGGGCATATTTCTGCGCAAAGCCCACATCCTTTGCAAAAATCCAAATCTGTCTCTATTCTTTTATTGTTCTTTACTGCTATTGCATCATCAGGACATATTACCCAACACTGCATACAATGAATACATCTTTTTAAATCAGTTATTGGCCTGAATGTTCTCCAGCTTCCTGTTTTATAATTTTTTGAATTGCCAGGCTCTATGATAATGCCGCCTATAGGCATTTCTTTCCAAGTCTTTTCCTTTTTAATGCACTTCTTCATAGCCACGATTGATCGCCCTCATATTAGCTTTCATCAAATCATTATTAAACTTTCTTTCAAATTTTTGCTTGAATTCTTTTTTTAATATATCTAAAGGTATTTTTCCGTATATTTTTATCATAGCCCCCATCATGGGAGTATTTGTAATATTTTTTTCAAATTCTTCAAGGGCTATTTTGGTTGCGTCTAAAACATAAACCTTTCCTTTAAAATTAAGCTCTTTTTTTATTTCTTTAGGACTCATATTCGTATTAACTAAAATTTCTTTGCTCCCACATATTTCATGCCTTACTTCAGGCTCATATATGAGTCCTGTATCAATAACAACACTAAGGTTGGGATTATGAACACCAGAATGGATTCTTATTTCTCTTTTTGAAATCCTTAAATAAGAACGCATCGGAGCGCCTTCTCTCTCTGCTCCGTATTCTGGAAATGCCTGCATATACATCCCATTTGCCAAAGCAGCATGAGCCATTAATGCAGCGGCAGTTTTAGCTCCTTGTCCCGCCCTTCCATGCAAAACCACTTCATAAATGTCTTTCATATTTTATTTAAAATTAAAGAGGGTATTTAAATCTTTTCATAATCGTTTACCCATGTTTTAATTTAAATATAAGGATGAAAGAAGCCATGAAAAATATAGTTGTGTTTGTTATTACCATGGGCAATGATTTTATCATAAGGCCATAAATTGACCATAACATAACAGCAACCACAAATATTGAATACATCATTAATGACAAATCCTTTGTGTTCCTTGTTTTCCAAGTTTGAATAACTTGGGGCAAAAAGGATATTGTTGATGCTAATGAAGCTGTCCACCCGATAATTACGATAGTTTCCATTTTTTCAAATTAGGAACTGAGGGTGGTTTATAAACTTTTACATAGTTTAAATTTTATGAGATTATAATATAATCTATTTTTTAGTATTAGAAAATATCAAGCAATTAATTTATTTTTCATTCATAAGGTATTTCTTTGCATTATGAATTCCTGTAGCGAAAATCCCTCCTGCCACTGCTGTATAAAATTGAAATAAACCCATAGTCATTAGAAAAATTGAAGGAACAAGGTTGAATTTATAAAGTGCAAATGCCGCGCTGAAAATAAAAATAGATTTTATCGTAGCTCCAAACACAATAACAAACATCATGTTTTTTTTATTTTCTAATCTTAATTTCTTAAAACAATACACTAATATTGCATTTCCGATCCATATAAATGGAATCATAAAAATCAAGAAATAAGTGAAATGTCCAAATATGATTCCTCTGGATAAAACCGCTAAGCTTGGAAGCATTATTGATGGAAACAACATCTTGGATTTTAGATTTAATGCGCTCAGGACTAAAGATGCATTAACAATTATGCCTACAACTAATTGAGGATTCCCTATAAAGAAAGGGACAAAAAAACAAATTAAAGAGTATAAGGTGAGCTCAAAATATTCTGCCCTCAAGCTTAATTTATAATCTTGAATATTTAGTTTTTCAAATATTTTGTATCTGTTGTAATCCAATATTTTTCCTATTCTTACATACATTAAAGATAGCACCTTTTTTTGTATTTTGTATGTAGCAGCCTATGCGCTCTTTTTTGCCCTGGTTTTCCAATATATTCTTTATATATCTTTATTACCGAAGGATTCAAATGAGACTTTCTTATCTTTGTTTTTTTATCATTGTCTATAATGGCTTTTTGGCGCTGTTTTAAGTTTTCAATATCATCATATCTGGGCTGTCCGCCTCCCCCTATACATCCTCCATAACAGGCCATAATCTCAACAAAATGATAAGCACAATTTCCTTCCCTAATATCTTCCATAATCTTTCTTGCTTCCCCTAATGTATGAACTGCACAGACTTTTATTTCTTTGCCCGCAAGTTTTATACTGCCTTCTTTTATTGTACCAAATCCCCTTATTTGCTTATAATCAATTTTCCTTAAATCCTTTTTGGTTAAATAATCTGCAGCAGTCCTTAGAGCTGCTTCCATTACTCCTCCTGTTTTTCCAAATATTGTTCCAGCGCCAGTACTTTCTCCTAATGGATTGTCAAACTCTTCTTTTTCAAGATTGACAAAATCAATATTATATTGTTTTATAAGTTTTGCAAGCTCCACAGTAGTTAAAACATAATCAGCTTCGCCTTTAAATTCGTCTCTTTGAATCTCGAATTTTTTTGCAGTACATGGCATTATATCAACAACAATGATATCTTTTGGTTTCTTATTTATTTTCTTAGCATAATATGTTTTTACTAATGAGGCAAGCATAGCCTGTGGACTTCTGCAGCTTGACATATGATTAAGCTGCTCAAAATAAAATTGCTCTGCAAATTTTATCCAGGCCGGACAACATGTAGTAATCATTGGCAAATCCCTATTTTCCTTAAATCGCTTGACAAATTCTGTTGCTTCTTCAACAATTGTTATATCCGCAGCAAAGTCTGTGCTAAATACCTTATCAAAGCCAATTGCTTTAAGAGCGGCGACCATTTTTCCTGTAACGACAGTTCCGGGCTTCATATTGAAGCATTCGCCAAGAGTTGCCCTTATTGAGGGGGCGGTTTGCGCCACTAGGAATTTTCCAGAGTTTAAGGCATTTGTCACTTCTTCAATATCACTATTTTCTGATAATGCTCCAGTAGGACACACTATTACACATTGGCCGCAGTTTACACAGTTGCTTTTTTCCATGTTCAAACCCAAAGGTGGCGCAACTTTCATATCAAATCCCCTATTTTGCTTTCCAATTGCATAAACGGTCTGTATACCATTGCAAACTCTTGTGCACTGTTCGCATAGGATACATTTCTCATTGTCTCTCCAAATAGAGATGCTTGATTTATCCTTCTTTTCTTTTCTTTTTTCTCCTTCATACCTTATTTTATGAATAAGAAGATCCTCTGAATATCTCTGCAGTTTGCAGTTCAGGTTTTGGTTGCAAGTAAGACAGTCTCTGTCATGATTTGCTAAAAGAAGCTCAATATTTATTCTTCTTGCCTTCAAGACCCTTGGGCTTCTTGTATTAACAACCATTCCTTCACGAATATAGGTAGAGCATGAGGGAGCAAGCCTTTTCATTCCTTGAATCTCGACTACACAAAGCCTGCAAGAGCCAATTCGCTCCAGCCTTTCATTTGTACAAATATGAGGAATTTCAATATTATGTCTTTTTGCAACATCCAGAAGATATTCTCCTCTTTTTCCTTCAACCTCTTTATTGTCTAAAATGAATTTTATTTTTTCTGAATTTTGCTTTTTTGCTTTTTTCATTTTGTATTTTTTAATTAATTGTGATTTTATTGATTTTGTTTTCTCGAGTTATTATTTTTTTTCTATAGCCTTGAACGCACAAACTATATAACATTGCCCGCACTTTATACATTTTTCTTGGTCTATTATATGCATTTTTTTCTGCTTTCCTTCTATTGCATTTACAGGGCATACTTTGGAACACGCTCCACATCCTACACAATTTTCATTTATTGTGTATGAAAGCAATGCCTCGCACACGCCTGCAGAACATTTCTTTTCCTTTATATGCATTATATACTCTTTTTTAAAGTGTTTTAATGTTGAAATAATAGGGTTAGGGGCATTTTGGCCAAGTCCACAAAGCGAGGTATCTTGAACAAATTCTGCAAGCTCTTGTATTCTTTTTAAAGTTTCTTCTGTGCCATTTCCTCTTGATATCTGAGTTAACATCTCAAGCAGCCTTTTTGTCCCTTCTCTGCAAGGAGTGCATTTCCCGCAGCTTTCCTCTTGTGTAAAACTTGTAAAGTATTTTGCAACACTTACCATACACGATGTGTTGTTTGTTATAATAAACCCTCCCGAGCCCATAATTGTTCCCAGACTTGCCATAACCTCAAAATCCAGAGGATTTTCCAAATCTTTTTTTGTAAGACATCCTCCTGCAGGCCCTCCCGAGAGGAGCGCTTTAAATTTTGTATTATCGGGACAACCTCCCCCAATAGAGAAAACAATTTCTTTAATTTTTATTCCGAATGGAACCTCTATAACTCCTGTTCTTTTAACTTTTCCAGTTAGGCATAATATTTTTGTTCCTTTAGTATTCTTTGTTCCTATTTTTTTATATTCCTTTAAGCCTATTTTGAATATAGTTGTTACGTGCCCCCATGTTCCAACATTATTTACATTAGTAGGTTTTCTGTACAGCCCTTTTTCTCCAGGATATGGCGGCCTAGACATAGGATGGCCTCTTTTGCCTTCTATGCTTCTAATCATTGCTGTTTCCTCTCCACATACAAAAGCGCCAGCCCCTTTAATAATTTTTAATTCAAAATCAAATCCTTTTTTTCCAAGGATATTTTTGCCTAGAAGATTATTTTTGTAAGCCAAATCGATTGCATTTTGTAAAGTTTTTATTGCAAGGGGGTACTCCGCTCTTGTATATATTATTCCTTCTTTTGCATTGGTTGCATAGGATCCTATAGTCATGCCCTCTATTATTCTAAAAGGATCAGATTCCATAAGAGCCCTGTTCATAAAAGCTCCTGGATCACCTTCATCTCCGTTGCATATTAAGTATTTTTCTCCTTTCTTTTTTGCTATAATCTGCCATTTTTTTCCAGTAGAAAATCCAGCCCCACCTCTTCCCCTAAGCTCGGCATCAAGAATTTCCTTAATAACTTCGGCAGGGGTGAGTGAAAGGGCTTTTTTTAATGAGCTGTACCCTCCTTTCTCTAAATAATCTTCAATTTTATCTGGGTTTATAATTCCGCAATTTTCCATTACTATCCTTTTTTGTTTTTTATAGAAATTTAAGGAATCAATATTTTTTGCTATAAAAAGCTCTCTGCACATTTTATTTTTCTTTATGCAGTCAATCAAATCCTTGACATTTCTCTCTGTTACATTTCCATAAATCTCTTTGCTTTTTTCTTTAATTACAGTAACAATAGGCTCATTATAGCACATACCTATACATCCTACTTTTTCAACAGGAAGATTGGCTTTTTTTAACTCATTGTATACTGGCATAGCTCCTGATGATATCCCACAGGTTGCAAGCCCGACTGTAATTTTTTTTATCATTTTTCTATTGGATTATTTTTTTTTATTGTTTTAAGCCATTATTTTTTATAAGCTACTAAAAATTATTCCAAACCATCCAAAATTTTTTTAATCTTTTCTTCGTCAAGATCACCATATACAGTATTGTTAATCATCATAGCCGGGGCTTTTGCGCAAGCCCCTATACAATTGACAGATCCTAAGCTAAATTTTTTGTCCTTGGTTGTTTCATTTACTTTTATATCAAGGATATTCTCTATATATCTTATTAAAGACACGGAGTTTTTTACGTGGCATGCTGTCCCGTTGCAAACAGCAATATTATATTTTCCCGGAGGATTAAACCTAAAATATGTATAGAATGTCAGAACACCATAAATATGGGTGGCAGGTATATTAATCTCTTTTGACAGTCTTATTATATTTTCTTCTGATATGTATCCTTCATTTTCCTGTATTTCCTGGAGCATTATTATTACATTTTTTTTCTGTTTTTTTTCAAATAATTCTGGATTGGATTTGACATCTTTAAGAAATTTCTTTTTTAGGGAATTAAGATATTCTGTATTCGGCTTTTTTTTCCCTATATATCTAATATAAGGCTTGAATTTTTCATTTTGTATTGAATAGAAAAGAAAGAAATAGCTATTATTTCCTAATTGCACCTCTTTTAAAAAAACCATGTATTTTCATATTAAATACTACTATAAATAAGTTTTGATTAGAATTTCTAAAGAAAGGCCAAAACCAAAAACTATATATATGCCCATATAATGAATAAGACCTATGGGGTGGATAGAGCAAAAAGAGGTGGTATTGAACTGGATTTCCAGCCTTAGGTATGGAGAATTTATACTCAACAAATATTCTTATGCAGCTTTAATATTCTTTAGTTTTATAGTTCTGTCTTTTTTGGTTAGGTATCTATACAAAACAGTTTTCTTTAATATTGCAAAAAGAACAAGAACAGACATAGACAATAATATCCTTAAAGCTACAAAGTGGCCCATATCAATAATTATAATAATTTTTGGATTAAGAGTTGGTGTAATACCTCTAAGCCTTTCAGAAAGGTTAACAGAAATTATCTATAATCTTGTTGATTCGATTGTAATATTTATAATTGCAGCTTTGCTTACTTCAATAATAAATATATTGGTTGAAGCTTGGGGAAGAAGATTCGGAGAAAAAACAGAATCTGAAACAGATATTCATCTTTTGAGCATATTCCATAGATTTGTAAAGGTTCTTTTTTTTATATTGGCCTTTTTATTTGTTTTGGAAAGATGGGGTGTAGAAATAGGCCCTCTTTTAGCAAGCTTGGGTATAGCTGGTATTGCTGTGGGCTTTGCTGTTAAAGATAGCTTAGCAAATATTTTCGGTGGAATACAGCTTATAATGGACAAGACATTTAAGGCTGGAGACAAAATAGAGCTGGCTGATGGAACAGTAGGAGTAGTTCAGGATATAAGCTTAAGAAGTACAAGAATAAGAACTTATGATAATGAGCTGATTATAGTTCCCAATGGGAAATTTTCAAATGAAAATATAAAAAATCATGTCCAGCCTGACTTGAAAGTAAGGGTTAGAGTTCCTTTTGGGGTTGTTTACGGCTCAGATATAAAAAAGGTTAAAAAAGTTGTTTTGAAAGCCATAAAAACAATTGATGGCATAATGGATGAACCGGCCCCAGATGTCTTATTTTTGGAGATGGCTGATTTTTCATTAAACTTCAGAGCACAGTTCTGGGTTCCGAGTTATACGCAAAAATTTATGTCAAATATAAAAGCAAATGAGCTTATTTATGATGCATTAAATAAGGCAGGAATCGGAATACCCTTCCCTACAAGAACTTTGTATGTCCATAACTTAAATGATAATAAGAATAATAAGAAAGATAATAAAAATAAGAAAAAAACAGATAAAAAATAATATAGCAAACTGAAATAGTTAAATAGCAGAGAAAAAATAAATAACATATTCAACATAAAAAAGAGGTGTTTTTATGAACAAAGCAATTCAAAATATACTATGGTTTAATGAGACTTCTATTGATGATGTTCCTATTGTTGGAGGAAAAAATGCTTCTCTTGGAGAGATGTATTGTGAATTAACAAGTAAAGGAATAAATGTCCCTAATGGGTTTGCCCTAACAGCGCATGCATATGATTATTTTATTGCCCATTCAAAATTGCATATAAAGATTCAGAATATCTTGAGAAAAATAAAAAAAGGGAATGTTGGAAGCCTTCATAAGCACGGATCAGAGATAAGACATCTTATTCTTGATTCTGATTTTCCTGAAGACTTGGTTAAGGAAATAAAAGAGGCTTATGAAAAATTATCAAAACAATATAAAACAAATAATGTAGATGTTGCAGTAAGGAGTTCTGCAACTGCTGAGGACCTTCCGGATGCAAGTTTCGCGGGCCAGCAGGAAACATACCTAAATATAAAAGGATATAAACAGGTTATAGAAGCTTGTAAAAAATGCATAGCTTCCCTTTATACTGACAGAGCCATAAGCTATAGGGTTGATAAAAAATTCAGCCACTATAAAATTAAGCTTAGTGTTGGAATACAAAAGATGGTTAGGTCAGACAAGGCAAATTCAGGGGTTATGTTTACAATCGATACTGAATCAGGCTTTAAAGATGTTGTTTATATAACCGCTGCCTATGGCTTGGGTGAAAATGTTGTGCAGGGAAAGGTAATACCTGATGAGTACTATGTTTTTAAGCCAACACTCAAGGAAGGATTTAAGCCCATAATCTCAAAGAAGATAGGGTCTAAATCACACAAGATGATTTATGATGATTCAGGGAGCAAGACAACAAAAAATGTTACTGTACCCAAAGAAGACCAAAAAAATATTGTTTTAAAGAACAATGAAATTCTAAAGCTTGCCGAATGGGGATGTATAATCGAGGATCACTACTCAAAAAAAGCCCATTATTACAAACCCATGGATATTGAATGGGCAAAAGATGGGGATACTGGGAAGCTATTTATTGTTCAGGCAAGACCAGAAACGGTCCATAGCCAGAGGGATATCAGCAAATATTATGAATATAGGCTCAAAAGAAAAGGCAGAATTATCATATCCGGAGCTAGCGTAGGTTCAAAAATAGGCTCAGGAAATGTAAATATAATTAAAGATGTCCGAGAGATGTCTAGATTTAAGAAAGGCCAGGTTCTTGTAACTGATATGACAGATCCAGACTGGGAACCTATAATGAAAATAGCTTCCGGCATAATAACAAATAGGGGAGGAAGAACCTGTCACGCTGCTATTGTTTCAAGAGAATTAGGAATTCCATGCATTGTGGGGACAATTAACGGAACAAAGGTTCTTAAGAATAATCAGATAGTTACACTGGACTGCTCACAGGGCGAACTTGGTTATGTTTACCAGGGAAGTTTGCCTTATGAAAAGAAGGAATACAGCTTGAAGAATTTCAGAAAGACAAGAACAAAAATAATGCTTAATCTTGGGAATCCTGAAGAGGCTTTTAACTTAAGCTTCATACCGAATGAGGGTGTGGGTCTTGCAAGGGAAGAGTTCATAATCAACTCATATATCAAAGTCCATCCTTTGGTTTTGATAGATTACAAAAAATTAGATAATTCAAGATTAAAGGATGAAATAGATGAGCTTACTTATGGTTATAAAGATAAAACGCAATTCTACATTGATAAGCTTGCAGAAGGGGTGGCTATGCTTGCAGCAGCATTTTATCCAAAAGATGTAATAGTAAGGTTTTCAGATTTTAAAAGCAATGAGTACGCAAATCTTTTAGGTGGAAAGCTATACGAGCCGAACGAGGACAATCCTATGATAGGTTGGAGAGGCGCATCCCGTTATTATGATAATAAGTTCAAGAAGGCTTTTGCCCTCGAGTGTAAGGCAATGAAAAAAGTTAGGGAAGAATTTGGGCTAAAAAACCTTAAGCTTATGGTTCCTTTCTGTAGGACAATGGATGAAGGTAAAAAGGTTCTTAATGAGATGAAGCTTTCCGGTCTTGAAAGGGGCAAAGACGGATTGGAAGTTTATGTTATGTGCGAAATACCCAGCAATGTAATACTTGCAGATGAGTTCGCAAAGGTATTTGACGGTTTTTCCATAGGGACTAATGACTTAACACAGCTTACTCTTGGACTGGACAGGGATTCTGAACTTGTTGCAGGAATATATGATGAGAGAAACCCTGCTGTAAAAAGGCTTGTAAGTGATGTTATCTCAGTTGCAAAGCACAACAATAAAAAGATAGGGATATGTGGAGATGCACCATCAACTTTTGATGATTTTGCAAAGTTTTTGGTTAAGGAAGGCATTGATTCAATAAGCTTAAGTCCTGATGCTGTAATCAAGACAACACTAAAAATAATAGAGAAAGAAAAAGAATTAGGCATACTGCCCAAATTAAATTAATTTTTTTATTAGTTTTTATTTACCAGTTTTTAGTATATTCTTTTCTTATTACCAATCAAAATCTTCGAGATCTCTATGGAAGTCTTCGATATCTTCGCTGTCTAGGTTGTTTTCTAGGTTTCCAAGGCTGTTTATGTTGTCTGTTATTTCTTCCAGATCAGTTGACTCTTCTTTTGACTCTGGCTCTTCAGTCTCATATTGGACACATCCTGTGAACAAAACTGATAGAGCAATAATAATCCCTAATATCCCAATCACTTTAATCATTTTTCATCAACCTCTATCAATTCATATAATTCATATTTATTAAGTTTTGTTTCATCTGTTATGTCTCCCCCGGACTCTTTTATTTCATTAATAATCTCTATAAGCAACCTATGGGCATCTTTTAAGTCCTCATGAGCTTGCCTAAGCAATTCTCTTGCTTCATCTATCATTTCTAAGTCGGGATAAGTGTCAGAGCTTTTAAGCAATGATGAAGCTTCATTATATTTAATCTTTGCATCAAGTACGTATTCACTAAATTCATCAACTTTTTCGCTTATTACTTCAATATCTATTCCTTGTTTTTCCATATCATCAAGAATATTGTCAAGTCTCTGCTCTAAAAGCTCGCTTCTTCTTAATATATTCCAGACTTCTCCACTTACTAAGTTTGCTACATATAATCTTTCTCTGTTTTTAAATCTGTTCCATACACTATTTATATCTCTTGCAGCTTCTCTGATTTCCTCTTTTGTCTCCGCGGCTTTTGCTACTAATATTGATTCATGCATCTCTTCTATGGCTTTTTTGATATCAATCACCATATGTTGAGCTTTTTCGTCATCAATTTCTTCAGAAGCTAAAACAAGATTTTTTATCTTATTTAGATGTTCTATTGTCATATAAGCTCCATTTATTATAAAGTTTCTTGCATTTTCAAGAGCCTTTTCTTCAATATTTTCACATTCTTCATTGTCTGAACCAATACATTCTCTTAATTGCTCTCTTATTTGATGAAAATCTTCTCTCTTATCCCTAAAAACTGAATTGTACTGGGCATACTTACTTACTGCCTGGCCGTAATTCATTAATGCTTCTTTCTTAACTTCTTCTCCAACTTCTCTTTTCCTATAAACAAAATCTACATCTATGGGCCTTAATTCGTATTTGTCTATAGCTTGTATAGCATTCTCCTTTCCCATTTCTAAAATTCTTTTCTGCTCTGCCCTTAACATATTTGAGAATACTTTTTTTTGCTCCACACTTAAATTTTCAATAAGCTCTGAAGAATCAATCTTTGATTTAACCAATCTTTTTATATCCTCACCAATATCAGAGCTTTCAGCAGAGTCATCCTGTTCTAATATTTTTTTTGATGATTCAGCGGCTATTTCTGAAATGCTTTGTCTTGGAGATGACGCGCTTTCTACAGGTTCTCTAAGATCTTTGGGTGGGGAACCAGCATTATCGCTGCCAACTGAAGTATCTTCAGACTCTTATTTTATTCCAAAAATAATTGGCATTCCTGCTCTAACCTGTCTTTGATCTTTTTCTTCATTATCGTCTATGGCAGATGCTGCTATTATAAAGCTAGATAAAAAGACACCTAACATACATATAACAGTAATTGCCTTTATAATACTTTTTGCCTTTATAATACTTTTTTTCATTTTACCACCTTTGTTATTTTAAATTTAATCTATTAGTTTGCTCATAATATTTTAATTTCATTTACTCCAATATATTTTTATTTTCCTATTTCTATTCTCATGCTAAAAAATAAAAAAATAAAATAAAACCTCTTTTTTTACTGTGGGTGGGCTGTTACAGAATGAGAAATCTGTCAGCTTTCTTTAAGTTGTAAAGTATATCTTATTTATAAATAAACTTTTTTTTATATCTAAAAAAAGCTTTACGATACTTTACAAAGCTTTAGAATAATAAATATCTATAATTAAAATCTTTATGGCATTTATAAGGAAAGATTTTTATATTCTTTAATAAGAAATTATATCATGAAAGTATCAAGAATACTATTTTTTGCATTCTTTTTGCTATTTATAATTCCAAATGCATTCTCAGCTGTTATTCATGGAACTGTATATAATTATGATTTAAGCGTATTAAAGGATGTTGTTGTTGAGGTTGATTCTGTTCCAAAGCAGATATATGTTGCAAAAGATGGTACATACTCTTTTACTTTAGGTATTGGAGAATATATCATAAAAGCAAAATACCAAGATAATTATAAAAGATATTCCTTTGAGCAGAGCATAATAATAAAAGATGAAGGAGATTATGTTTTTGATATAATTCTTTTCCCAGATGTAACCGATGAGATTATTATTAATGATGGAGAAGAAACTGAAGAGCTTAGTAAAAAAAATCTTATTATTGTATTGGCAGTAATGGCAATAATCCTTTTTTTATTGTTTATTTTTATGTTTTGGTTTTTCTTTATTTTCTCAAAGTCAAAGAAAAAACCAGATATATTGGAAGAGGATATCTCAGATGATGTTTTAAAATTTATAAAAAAAGAAGGTGGAAGGACCACTCAAAAAGATATAAGAAAGAACTTTCCTTTTTCTGAAGCAAAGATAAGCTTGGTTATAACAGAACTGGAACATAAACAATTGATTAAGAAGATAAAGAAAGGCAGAAGCAATATAATTGTTTTGAACAGCAGTGTTTGACACAACTTATTTCTTAAAAAACCATGTTAAACAAACCAAAAATATTATAAACCATTTATCTCTTTAAATTATAAAATGCCACTAGTAACATTATCTTATTTGTTAAAAAGAGCACAGAAAGGAAAGTATGCTGTTCCTGCATTTAACATAAATAATATGGAAATTCTGCAGGGAATAGTCTATGCCGCGGAAAAAGAAAAATCTCCTATTATTATAGGTGTTTCAGAGGGCGCTATAAAATATGCAGGCCTTGATTACCTAAAAGCTATGGTTGATGTTGCTGCAAAATCCAAAGTAAAAATGGCTTTGCATCTCGACCATGGAAAAGACATTGAACTTATAAAAAAGTGCATAGATGCTGGATTTACTTCCATAATGATTGACGCGTCATTTCATGATTTTAAAAAAAATACAGAAATAACCAAAAAAGTTGCTGCTATTTGCCATAAGAAAGGCATCTCTGTAGAAGCTGAGCTGGGCAAGCTACAAGGCGTAGAAGATAATGTTCATGTTGAAAAAGGAATATTTACAGATCCTGATGAAGCATCTTTATTTGTCAAAAAAACAGGAATAGACGCTTTGGCTGTGGCAATCGGAACATCTCACGGGGCTTACAAGTTTAAAGGTGAGTCTAATCTAAGATTTGATATATTGAGAAAAATAAGGGAAAAGGTAAATGTACCTTTAGTTTTGCATGGCTCTTCCCAAATTCCTATTGAATTGGTAAGGCAGGCAAATACATGCGGAGCTAAGATAAAGGGGGCAAAAGGAGTTCCCAATAATGATGTAAAAAAAGCAATCAAATTAGGAATTTGCAAAATAAATATTGATTCTGATCTTAGATTGGCATTTATAGCCGGAATGAGGCAGGCATTATGCAATGATCCAGATTGCATTGACCCTAGAAAAATACTTGGTTCGGGAAGGTCAGCAATAGAAAAAATAGCATCAGAAAAAATGAGATTCTTCGGCTGTAAAAATAAGAACTGATTGCATAAATCATTATAAAATTCTAACAATAAATTTTATAAAGGGATAGCTCTTATCAGGTTTTAATTAAAATAATTAATAAATATGAGTATAGATATTATAAATCAAGGGGTGGAATAATGGTTAGGGTTGCTGTTAATGGTTTTGGAAGAATAGGGAGGATGGTATTCAGGGCTGGTTTTAAAGACAAAAATGTACAATTTGTCGCTTTTAATGACTTAACCGATGTCAAGACTTTGGCCCATCTGCTTAAATATGATTCTGTTCATGGAATATTTCCAGGTAAGGTAGAGTATGATGATAAAAATATTATTGTTGACAGAAAAAAAATAAGGGTTTTTTCTGAAAGAGACCCTAAAAATCTTCCTTGGAAAGACTTAAAGGTTGATGTTGTTGTGGAAAGTACAGGATTTTTCTTAACAAGGGAATTGGCTTCCCAACATATACTTGCAGGAGCAAAAAAAGTTCTTCTGAGTGCTCCTGCAAAAGATATAGATATAAAGACAATTGTTCTTGGGGTAAATGAAAAAATATATGATAGAAAAAATGATTCTATAATAAGCAATGCTTCCTGTACAACAAATTGTTTAGCCCCAATTGTAAAAGTTCTTAATGATAATTTTGGAGTAAAAAGGGGTTTTATGACAACTGTTCATGCCTATACAGCTGACCAAAAACTTCAGGACTCTCCTCATAAAGATTTAAGAAGGGCAAGAAGCGCAGCAATAAATATAATACCTACTACAACTGGAGCTGCCAAGACTGTAGGTAAGGTAATTCCGGAACTAATCGGAAAGCTTGATGGCATCTCGTTAAGAGTTCCAGTGCCTGACAGTTCTATTACAGATTTTGTGTGCGAGCTGAATAATGAAGCAACACTTGAGCAAATAAATGACGCTTTTAAGAATGCTGCGAGCAAAGAGCTGAAAGGAATACTTGAGTATAACCAAGAGCCTCTTGTAAGTTCAGATTTAATAGGTAATAAGTCATCTTCAATAATCGATTCATCGTCAACAAATGTCATAGATGGAAATTTTGTTAAGGTTCTTTCGTGGTATGACAACGAATATGGTTATAGCTGCAGGATGATTGATTTGCTTAAGATGATGTAATGAAAGTCTCTATTGCCAAGTGCGACTCTTATGAAAAAGAAGAAGTCTATAAAGCTGTAAAAAAATCAATTGACTTGATTGGTGGGATAGAAAAATTTGTTAAAAAAGGGCAAAAAGTTCTAATAAAGCCAAATCTTTTAAGGGCTTCTAAATCAGATAAGAGGATCACTACAGATCCGGCTGTTCTTGATGCTGTAATAAGGCTTGTAAAGCCAATAACTAATAAAATTTGTGTTGGGGATAGCCCAGCTATACAATCAACTTCTTTTACCATGAATGTTGCCGGATTAAAAGAAATATGCGATAAGCATAAAGTCCATATTGTTGAATTTTGCAGCTGCAAAGATTATAAATTTAAATCAGGAAAAAAATTAAAAGGTTTTCAATTAGAAAAAGAAGTTATGGAATCTGATGTTATAATAAACCTTCCAAAATTTAAGACCCATGTATTTATGACTTATACAGGTGCTGTAAAAAACCTATATGGATGTATAACTGGAGTAACAAAAGCAGCCCTTCATTTCACATTTCCAAAAAGGGAAGACTTTGCCATGATGCTTCTTGACTTGTATGAATTCACAAAGCCTAAAGTAAAGCTTAACATAATTGATGCTGTAATTGGTATGGAAGGTAACGGACCATCAAATGGAATTCCCAGAAAACTTGGGTTTATATCTGCTTCAGAGGACGCCTTAGTTCTAGATAAAATTATGTGCGACATAGCAAAAATACGAAGCAATGATGTTCCCATTCTGAAGCTCAATAGGAACAAGCTTAACAAAACAAAAATGCATGTTTTAGGGGATAAAATAAACATTGAAAAAATTATTTATCCGAAAACAAAAAGTTTTTTTGACTCAGCCCCTTTGTTTTTTTCAAGGTTCATAAGGAACAATATAAGATCAAAGCCAAAAGTAAATGTTCAAAGGTGCATAGCATGCAGAGATTGTGTTAAGATATGCCCTGCCAAAACCATAAAAATAATAAATAGGAAAGCATTTATCTATATAAGGAAATGCATAAGGTGTTATTGCTGCCATGAGGTCTGTCCTCATAATGCGATAATATTAAAAAAGCCAATGCTGGCAAAAGCCTATAGCGTATTTAAAAAATGAAATCTATAAGAGATTTTAATTTAGAAGGCAAAAGAGTACTTATAAGGGTAGATTTCAATGTTCCTTTAGATAATCATGGCCATGTAAAAGATGACACAAAAATAAGGAAGTGCGTCCCTACAATAGAATATGTTATTGAAAATGGTGGAAAGGCTATTTTAATGTCACATCTCGGAAGGCCTAAAGGAAAGGTTGTTCCTGAAATGAATATGGATCCTGTTGCCCATAATTTATCAAGAATACTTGGGGAGAATATTTTAAAGCTAAATGAAAGCGTAGATGTTTTTGTACCATCCGGAAAAGTTGTTTTACTCGAGAATTTAAGGTTCCATAAGGAAGAAGAGCAAAACAATAAGGAATTTGCCAGAAAATTGTCTTTGTTGGGCGATATCTATGTAAATGACGCTTTTGGTGTCAGTCATAGGGCACATGCTTCTGTTCATGCAATTACAGAATTTTTGCCTTCATGCAGCGGTTTATTATTAGAGAAGGAAATACAGATGCTTTCCCTTAAAAAAATAGAAAAGCCTTTTGTAGCCATTTTAGGCGGCGCAAAGATTTCAACAAAAATAGGGGTTATAGAAAATCTGCTTAAAAAGGTTGATTATTTATTATTGGGCGGCGCAATGGTTTTCACTTTCTTTAAAGCTAAGGGATTGGAGATAGGAAATTCATTATATGAAAAATCTGAACTGGCAGTTGCAAAGAGATTGTTGAAAAATAAGAAGATTATTTTGCCAAAAGATATTGTTGTAGCAACTGAAATTAAAGAAAATTCTAAAACAAAAATTGTTCCATATAATAAAATACCGAAAAGTTGGATCGGTCTGGATTTAGGACCAAAATCAATAGACCAATTCAATGAAAAAATAAACAAAGCAAAAACCATATTTTGGAACGGCTCCTTAGGTTATATAGAAATTGAGGAATTTGCAAAAGCTTCTGATGAGATAGGAAACATAATTGCAAATGCCAAAGCAGTAAAAATTGCAGGAGGAGGAGATACTTTCATTACTATTAATAAATTAAACCTTGAAAAAAAATTTACTTTTGTTTCTACCGGTGGAGGAGCCTCTTTAGAATTTATAGAAGGAAAAAAATTGCCTGGAATAGAAGTTCTTAAATGACTATAAATGCAATATCAAATGCAATATCTATACAATTAATTGTTCTTATTATAGTTCCCACAATCTCTTGCCCATATTTTTATTTATCAGAGGGTTTCAGCAGAGCCAACCAAGAGAAATATTTTTATATTATCACTACTTTCGAATAGAAATGATTGCGGACAACTATCATAAAATAGACAAAGCTCTTCATAGATCATTCTCTGCAGTAAAAAAGGACATCGAAATGCTAAGACAACAAAATACTACTATCATTAAAGAAAATAACAGACAACAGAAAAAGATAACTTTTCTTTCAAAAGAGAATAGGAGATTATCTAAAAAAATTAATGCTTTGTCAAAAAAAGCTGTGCTTGCAGAAGAGAATGAAATTCTTGAAAGAAAAATATATGAATTGGAAGAGGATTTATTTCATGTTTATAACAGCAAACTGGATAAAAATAAATTTGAATCTTCAATCAGGGCAATAAAAAAAAATTTAAAAACAAGTGAGAAATCAAACAAAAGCCTGAATGAAAAATTTAAAGACTTGGAAAAAGATCTGGAAATGTTTTTTGAAGATTTAGAATATCTAAGCGAAAAGATTGAATCACTTGAAAAATCTTTTTCTCAATTAAAAAAAATAAAAAAAGACACCAAAGAATTGGAAGTTTCTTTATCTATGTTGAAAAAAGACACTAACTCTTTTATCAAAAAAGAAAGCCTTTCTAGGCAATTCAAAGAGTTTAGGAAAATAAAAGAAGAATTTATCAGCATAAAGAATTCCATAGATATTGCTGATCTGCGTTATGAAGAGCTGAAAAATAAAGTTAAAAACACAGCCAACATAAGGGAGTTTATGAATATAAGAAATAGGGTTTATTCAAGGTTAAGGAAGCTGGAGATTAACATTGAAAAAATGAACAATAAGTTAAAAAATATAAACGGAAAAGAGCAAAATAAAAAGAAAAAAAAAGGCAAAAAAATACAAAAGGCAAAAAATTCAAAGTTCAAGAGAATCTGGAAAGGCTTTAAAAATTTCTTTAATGAGAATGATAAAATTAGATAATAATATTATATAATCACTATTTTTTATAAA
>PXDW01000071.1 GCA_003564925.1 Candidatus Woesearchaeota archaeon
AAAGATTTTAATATCATTATTCATTCTCATAAAAAAGTAGCAGACAATAAAAACTTATTTAGAAACAATATTTAAAAACAGCGATATTATATTAAAATAGATATATAAATCTTATAAGGTGTTGATATGGGTTCTTTTTTAATACAAGGCATAGAGATAAAGTGGCTGGGCCATGCAGGCTTTGAGTTTAAGAGTGACAAGAACATATTTATAGATCCTTTTCAGATAAATACTCAAGATAAGGCAGATGTTATTCTAATAACTCACAGCCATTATGATCATTGCAGTATACAAGACATTAAAAAGATTATAAAGCCCGAAACAATAATATTAACTGTAGCGGACTGCCAAAGCAAGCTTTCTGCAATAGCCCATGAAGTAAAAAGTATAACTCTTGTCAAGCCAGGAGACAAGCTAAAAACAAGCGCTTTGGATTTAGAAGTTGTTCCTGCATATAATATTGGAAAAATTTTTCATCCCAAAGACCAGGAATGGGTAGGTTTTATAGCAACATTGAAAAATGTTAGAATATATCATGCAGGAGATTCTGATTTAATACCTGAAATAGAAAACATAAAAGCTGATATAGCTATACTTCCAGTAGGAGGAACTTATACTATGAATGCTGAGGAGGCGTCAAGAGCATGCCAAAAAATAAAACCTAAAATTGCAATACCTATGCATTATGGTTCTGTTGCAGGAAGCGATGCCGATGCAGAAAAGTTCAAAAAACTATGTAATTGTGAAGTTAGAGTTCTTTAGATTATCTAAATTTAAAAACAAAAATTTTATATATCTTATAAATAAATTCCATTATATGTTCAAAAAGAGGAAGGCCCAAATTAGCTTATTTCTAGTATTGGGAATAATAATATTAATTATCTTCTCAGTGTTTTTTTATTTATCTTTTACTCCTCAGATACCAGAGGAAGGAGTTGTTATAAAGCTTGAGAGTTCTGTAGAATTAAAAGAATATGTGTCCTCTTGTCTGAGAGATGTTGTTAATAATAATGTTAATAGGTATGGGGTTAAAGAGGAAGTTTTGAAAAACGCCATAAATATAGATATTAAGAGATGCGTTAATGATTTTTTTTCTTTTAAAAGGCAGGGATATGAAGTTAATTATGGTAATCCTATAGCAGACGTTCATATAACTGATACAACAATAACAACTTACTTAAATTATCCAATAGAGCTTGAAAAGGAAAATTACTTGTTTAGGGAGGAAAATTTCATTTATATTTTAGACAGAAAATCAAATATTAGGCTTCCTGTTGATTCAAATGGAGTTACTCTGAGGGCAGTAACAATAACTTCTCCTGATGGAAGAGCCGAATTGATTATTCCTTCAGGAACAAGAGTAACTAAACCTGATTTGGCGATAAGTATTAATGACAATACCTATAATAGTCAAAAGTTTGGATTAATGTCATCTATAATATATCAGTTTGAACCTTCTGGAATGAGTTTCAGTCCCCCAGCCATCTTAAGGATTTCATATGAAGATTCCTGGTTTCCAAAAGATTTTGATGAGTCTAAATTGAAGGTTGTTTATTTCGACTCAAATGAAGAGAGATTTATAAGTCTCCCTAGCGATATTGACACAAGAAACAACAGGATAACAGCCACAGTATCTCACTTTACTAATTTTACAATAGCACAATGTGAATGTTTCGATTTAGTCAAAGCAAGGTCAGAACTTTCTGATAAGGTTGTAAAAACTTTAGAGGAAAGCCAAGGCATGGAAGGAGGAAAAAATACTTATGAGTTCTCAGTCCCTCCTGGAGATTATTATTTGGCTGCATTGAGTTCTCAGACAGAACACAAAAGTTTTGTTGTAATAGATTCTTTCGAGATTAACGGGCAAGAGCAGGAAGGCTGGGCCGGGCTAAATGATGAAGAAAGCTTTTTTTTCATAAAATCTTTTCCATGTGGTGAAGGGGAAACTAAAGCGGATAGAGAAGTTAGAGAACATATGTCAGATGTAGAGGACCAAAAAGATTCATATGAACAAGATTCTGTTGATGAAAAAACACCCGAAGATGAAATTCAATGCGAAACAAACTCTGATTGCCAGCCTTTCTTAACATCCTGCGATCCTGGAGGATATCCGCGGTCTGCCTGTGTAAACAATATATGCAAATTTGTCTGTGTTTATGATGAATGTGAGCAGGATGAAGACTGTGAAGAAGGATATTTTTGCAGTATTGATGAAAAGAGATGTATTTTAGAAATAGAGGAAGAACCGGATGAAGATGAAGAAGAGGAAATAGAGGAAGAACCGGATGAAGATGAAGAAGAGGAAATAGAGGAAGAACCGGATGAAGATGAAGAAGAGGAAATAGAGGAAGAACCGGATGAAGATGATGAATCACTTTGCCATGTTAAGCTGGTTTTGTCTCATCAAAGCCCAACCACACAAATATATGTACTGGATGATGGGTTTTCTGTTCCCAGGGCATGCTCTTATCCCATTGGAGAATGTTCTATTGAATATATAGATTCGTTAGAACCTGTACAGACATTTTCTTTTAGTGAATTGAATGTTGAAACTGCTAATCATCAAGTTTGCAGTCATGGTTCAGACCATTATTATGTTAATTATAGATGTCAATTAAAAATGGTTCTAGATGTTCAGCAATCAGGAACTTATTGTTTATTGTTAGAAGGACCTGAAGGCAGATATTTAGTTGAGGCAGAACAACATAATGAAAGAGCAATGTTTGAAATAGAGGGAAATCCAGGAAGTGAACATGTTTGGATGGATGAAGGAATCCAAAATGAAAATTATAATAGGATAGTAATACCTAATTCCTATGAGCTTGAACAAGGTCCAAATAGGGCTGTTTTTAGCCCTACATGCGACGGAGAAACAGTTCATTTAACTCATGAATATGATAGCGCAAGCCCTTGTGGAGGAAGCTTGCACATATCAAAAATTCACTTGGCTGCTCCAGCAGGCTCATCAACCACATATTCAAATATTAACTCCCAATATTTTGAAGAACCAAATGAAGATGAGGACACAGGAATGCATAGTATAACTGGCCATGTAATTTATCAAAGTTCAAAAACATTTATGGAGCAAAACGGAGTAGTCTCAATGGAAGCAGAACATTATACTTCACAAAACGGTTATTCGGTAGTTTCTAATAATGAGGCATCAGGTGGAAAAGTAATGCAAGTTGGAGCTAGCGGAAATTTGAATTTTGATTTTGAGGTTAATCAAGGGGGCACATGGTATTTTTGGGTTAGAACGTATGCTGATGCTCATGATAACAATGGTTTACATCTTTCTTTAAATGGAAAAAGATTAACTGCACCTTCTTCACATTCGTTGGCAGGAACATCTGACATATATTTGATAAAAGGATCATGGAGCTGGGAGCCTAGATGGCAGAAAGGAGAGCAACACGCTGGTCCTGTAACTATTGAATTAACACCTGGAAAACATAGATTAACAATTTCAAAAAGAAAAATAGAAAGGCCTCTCATTGATAAAATTGTTTTAACTAAGAGTAGCCAGCCCCCGTCCGGATTCGGCCCAAGTGAAACTGTTTCAAGTTCAAGTCAATTAGCAGGAACCCAATATGCTTCTGGACATGGAGAGTCATTGCCAGTAGAAGAGCAAAAAATACTTCCAATTCCAAAATGTATTATTGGCAAGGAAATAGAAAATGTGTGTGATTGTTTTGGAAATTACTATGAAAATTGCCCTCAGGAAGAAAACTGTGTATGCCTTGAAAATGGTGCTGATTGCGGCATAACATTTGAAGATGACGATTTAATAGATAGAGATGGAAACATTATAAATGAAGATAGATCCCCTGGCTATACGATCGGTGTTCATTATTATCCTTGGTGGGACGTTAATGAGCATTGGTCGAGAGGATATTTCAGAGAACCTTATCTGGGATTATATGATAGCGGAAGCAAGTTTATTGCAGAACAACATATAAAGGATGCAGTTAAATATGGTGTAAATGTTTTTGCTGTTGAATATTATCCCAATGCTTGGATAGATAATAAGATACAATCTGGTTTACTAAGAGCTGATAACCTTAACAGAATAAGATTCGCAATGTTTTATGACACATTTATAAGGTTTGGAACTGGTTTAGGAAAAAACATGCCATATGATTTTAGAGACCCCGATATTTATAATGCATTTGTCTCAGACATTATAGGGATTTCAGAAAATTATTTTGACCATCAATACTATTATAAAATTGATGGAAAACCTGTCATATGGATATATATAACTAGGGAATTTATAGGACCTTTTGGAGATGCGGTGAATGAGGTTAGACAAAAACTTAATGGAAATATATACATAATTGCAGACCATATCTGGTGGAATGGCGAGAATTATAAAGGCAGAAATCTCTATGATTCTATGGATGTTTTTGATGCAGTAAGCTCTTATAGTATGCTTTATGAGGCTAAATCAAAAGAACCCAATTGTAATACTGTTGGAAAATTTGCCTCTTGCTTAGAACCTGAATATATGAAATGGAAGCAAGCAGCATTGAGCAAAAACATAGACTTCCATCCTGGAATATTCCCTTCTTATAATGATTATCATCATGATATTGATATCGGGCACACGCCTAAAAAAATAGATTCAACAAGTAAACAGGATTTCATAGAAATGTTGGAGATGTCTAAAAGAACATCTACAGATTCAAACATAATATGGATAACTTCTTGGAATGAATGGCATGAAGGGACTACAATAGAGCCAACTATGTCTCCAGATGAAACAATACCGTCAAAACACTGCAATTATCTTGAAAATTACCAGAATCTTCAAAAATGCCCAAGATACCCTAATGGATATTATTATTATGATTATCTTTATGCTATCAAAGAAACATTTGGATAATGAGGGATGAGCCATAATTAGATAATTAGTAATATTTATATACAATTTACTTATTCTAATAAAATAGATATGTTAAGAACAAATACATGCGGAGAGCTTACAAAGAATCATCTAAATAAGAAAGTTGCTTTAACTGGCTGGGTCAAGACAAGAAGAGACCATGGTGGAGTTATATTCATAGACTTAAGAGACCGATATGGAATAACTCAGATAGTTTTTGACCCTTCTCATGAAAAAACCTCTCATAAGGAAGCAGATAAGCTTAGAAGAGAGGATGTGATATTAGTTAAAGGCAAAGTTAGAAACAGAAAGAAGGGCATGGTAAATAAAAAATTAGGAACTGGTGAGATTGAGATAATATCTGATTCTCTTAATATATTAAATAAGAGTGAAGTTCCACCTATAGAAATAGATGACAGGAAGATAGCAACAAACGAGGACTTAAGATTACAATATAGGTATCTTGACTTAAGAAGACCCATGATGCAGCGCAATCTACAAATAAGACACAAGATTGCCCAGGCAGCCAGAGAACATTTAAACTCCCAGGATTTTTTGGAAATAGAAACTCCTATGCTTGTAAGAAATACTCCTGAAGGTGCACGTGATTATATAGTTCCAAGCAGAGTTAATCCCGGAAAGTTTTACAGCCTTCCACAATCTCCACAGCTTTATAAGCAAATACTTATGGTTTCAGGATGCGATCGATATTTTCAGATAGCAAGATGCTTAAGAGATGAAGATTTAAGAGCAGACAGACAGCCTGAACATACACAGATAGATTTAGAGATGAGCTTTATTGAAGAGGATGATATATATGATATTATAGATGGGCTTTTTAAGCATATTTTTAAGAAGGCAAAAAATATAGAATTAAAAACGCCTTTCCCAAGGATCACATATAAAGAATCAATGGAAAAATACGGCTCTGACAAGCCTGATTTAAGATACGGGTTAGAGCTTGTAGATGTTTCTGATATTGTGAAAAAATCAGATTTTGGAGTTTTTAAAGATGTTATAAAGAAAGGCGGAATAGTTAAATGCATCAACCCAAAAAAAGATTTAGGGAGAAAGGAAATAGATGATTTGATTAATTTTTCAATCAATAATGGGGCAAAAGGCATGGCATGGATGCGGGTTGAAAAAAACAGATTAGAAAGTAATATAGCAAAATTTTTTCCAGATAAAGTTCAGAAAGAACTGCTGAATAAGACAAAAGCCACTTCAGGAGTGCTTATGTTTATAGCTGATAAGAAAAGCAAATGCAATGAAATATTAGATAAGCTGAGAAGGGAACTTGCATCAAGGTTAAACCTAATAAAAGAAGACGATTTTAAATTTGTATGGATAACTGATTTTCCATTATTTGAATGGGATGATGAAAATGATGTATGGGCTCCAGCCCACCATATGTTTACAATGCCTAAAGAAGAATTCATAGGAAAATTAGGAAAAGATCCTTCTAAAGTAATTGCCACTTGTTATGATATCACTCTAAATGGGATAGAGCTTGGATCCGGAAGCATAAGAATTCATAAGCCCGAAATACAGGAAGAAGTAATGAAGGTTATAGGCTTAGATAAAAAAGAAGCTGAGCGAAAGTTCGGTTTCCTGCTGGAAGCCTTTAAATATGGGGCTCCACCTCACGGAGGAATAGGGATCGGATTAGACAGGGTTGTTGCTTTGTCTCTCGGATTTAATGATATAAGGGAAGTGATAGCTTTTCCAAAAAATAAGGCTGCCCAAAATCCTATGGACGGCTCTCCAAGTGAAGTAGATAATTTTTTATTGAAGGATCTGCATATAAAAACAGATATTAAAAAAGTAAACCAAAAAAATAAATAAGACAGTTGTAGAATTTTTTTCTTTGATTTAATCATAATAAAATTTAGTATAAACCAAATGGATTTTGACAAAAGCAAGAGAGTAGCTTTGAATAAGAAAGACAGGTCCGAAAAGGGCAATATAGACGAACCAATCGAGTATTTAGTTTATTTTATAAATTCTTTAAAAAATTATTATACAACTTCTTCATGCGCAGGCAGAATTATAGTTCTGGAATTAAAAGAAAGCGAAAGTAAAAAGGATGCAAAATTCCTTTTTAGGTCTCATGAAGCTATAGATTTCAATGAAATTAAACAGGCTTTGAATAATATGAAAACAAAAAATTCTATCTGGCTTATGCAGGAGCCTGTAATTATCCATGTCTGCTCAAGAACTTTTAAAGATGCTGAAAAATTTTTAAAACTTGCAAGCCCACTCGGCTTTAAGCGCTCAGGAATAATTAGTTCTGAAAAAAGGATTATAATAGAGATAGTCGCCACAGAGAGAATAGAGACTATAATATCAAAAAATGGAAAAATGCTTCCTGATGATAATTACTTGAAAATATTGGTAGATGAATCAAATAGAAAACTTGAAAAAACCAGAAAAAAGGCTAAAATTCTTTATAATCAGCTAAAAAACAAGAACATATTTAAATAAAAATTATTTTAAGTATAAAATGCCAGAGATTAAATGCGGGTTAGAAATTCATGGTTATTTGAAAATAGATAATAAAAGAAAATTATTCTGTGATTGTAATCTGGAGCATGAAGCTTCTCCAAACACAAATATTTGTCCTATCTGCACTTCTCAGCCCGGCTCAAAGCCCATGAATCCCAACGAAGAGGCTTTTAGAAAAATTATGATGATATCGGCTATGCTCGGCTGCAAAATAAATAAAAGGCTTTTGTTTCAGAGGAAACATTACTCCTGGCCAGATTTGCCTTCAGGATATCAAAGAACTATATCAGGAAGCTATTCAGTTCCCGTAGGAGTTAATGGATCTTTCCTTGGAATAGGCATATCAGATGTCCATCTTGAGGAAGACCCTGCTAAATATGATCCAAAATCAGGGCTTGTTGATTATAATAGGAGTGGATTTCCTTTGGTTGAGATAGTCACAGAGCCTGATTTTAAGTCAAGCGATGAAGTTAAGGAATGGCTTAGAAAATTGATTACAACTTTAAGTTATATCCATGCTTTGGATAAGACTGCCGGTATTAAAGCTGATGTTAATATTTCAATATACCCTAAGTTTGAGCGTGTGGAGATAAAAAATGTAAATTCTTTCAAAAGCATAGTAAAGGCGATAGAATATGAAATTCACAGGCAGCAGGATGAAGTAACAAAAGGCAATAGAATAGAGCAGCAAACAAGGATGTATGATGATGTTTCTGAAACAACTAAGTTTATGAGAAGCAAAGAAACCCAACAAGACTATATGTTCATACCTGATCCTGATTTAGCAGTTATAAACGTTACAGATGAAGATATTAAAGAGATATCGAGTGTTTTGCCTGAAAAGCCTGCTGAGAAAGAGAAGAAATACAAAAAATTGGGAATACAAGATATAGATGCGCAAATAATGAGCTCTGAAATTATCTTAGCAGAACTCTTTGAAAAGGTTGCAAAAAAAATAGATCCAATATTAGCAGCAAAATGGCTTAGGAGGGAGCTTGTAAGAGTCTTGAATTATAATAAGAAAAGCCTTGAAGATATGCAGATAGATGAAATACATTTGATAAATTTGCTGAATCTTGTAGAAAAAAAGAAAATAACAGAAACTGTAGCGCAAAAGATACTTGAAAAATTAATAATAAAGCCTTTTGATGTAAATGAATATGTTAAGAAAGAAAATTTAATAGCTGTATCTGACACCAATGTTCTTGAAAGATATTGCAAAGAAGCAATTGCTGAGAATAAAAAGGCTGTTGATGATTATATTTCTGGAAAAGAAGAGGCATTGCATTTTCTAATGGGACAAGTGATGCGCAAAACAAGAGGAGCGGCAACCCCTAAGGAAGTTCAGAATTTGCTAAAAAAGTTTTTATAAATAAATTTTGAAGATAGTATATTTCTGCAAATAAATTCATAAATTGGTCTTTTCATCAAATATCAACATTGAAAATTTTAGAAACTTCTTTCTTTAATCTTTCATCAAATTCATAAACCTTTTCTCCTTCGTCTTTTTCGATAGCTAAGACCTTCATTAGTTTTTTAATTACTTCTTCTTCATTCTCTATTCCATCAATTTTTATCTTACCAATGTTTTCTTTTATTATCTTTTCTTCAATCTCTTCTGTTGTTCCCTGCTCTGTTTTAATTTCCTCAAATTCCTTGCTTTTCAATTTATTTGTGTTTCGCATAACGTAGTAATTACCTTTTTTGTTTAGTATGTTATAAATTTCCTTAAAATTGATATCTGATGGCTTACCGCTCTCTAAAGTACCTTCAATTCTTACTAAAACTATAGTGTCATAAAACTCCTTATTTTTTACCTTT
>PXDW01000097.1 GCA_003564925.1 Candidatus Woesearchaeota archaeon
AGGAGGAAACTAAAATGGAAGATATATCAAATAAAACATTGGCTATTCTATTGGTTGCTGCTATGGCAGTATCATTAGGAGGAACTGTACTTAGCTTAAACAGGCTGGGAAGCATTCCGACTCAGCAGATAACTGGCTATGGAACAGGAATTGGATTCACAAATCTTACTATAATGGTATCAACTTCAATATTCTTAAATAATACAGTTGTTGATTTCGGAACAGGAATCGTAAATATTACAGCAGCAGACAATATGTGCCTTAACGCGACACTTACTTCAGGAAATTCAACAGATGGGCCAAGCAACTTAAACAACTGCTGGGTCAATGCATCAGGGCCTAGAGCTGTAAATCCATTCAATGATTCGATAAATAACATAATAGTAAGAAACGAAGGAAACACTAACCTTACAATAGAAATGGTAAGTGCAGATGGAACTGCTGCTAATTTTATAGGAGGAGGTACTGGTGGCCCGTTCCCTGAACCCCAATACCAATTTACTTCATATTCAGCGCAAGCAGGCTCTTGCAGCGCTCCAAGGACAAGCTGGACTGACATAAACGCAACAGAGATGTATATATGCTCTGGACAAGGATTGTCAATAAATCCATCAAGTAACGAAGTAGCAGTAGGATTCAGGATAGTAATTCCAGGGGATGCTGCTGGTTATAAGGAAGACCAGCTTACATTCACAAGTTCAGAAGCAACTTAAATAGATAAATTTTTATACTTTTTATTTTATTTATTATCTTTATGAAGTATATAAAATTAATATGTTTTCTTGCTCTTCTTTTTATTATTCCTTTTTCTCATTCAATGGGCCTTCTCTCTAACAAGCTTACTGACACAATATTCTTCGAGCCCAATTTAGAAAGAACATACAGCCATTTTTTTACAACAAACTGCGGCTTTACGCAGGATTACGAGTCATATGTAAGGATGAGGGAAGCTAGTTCTCCTGACTTAACAAAATATGTTACAATAAGCCCTAGCTATTTTAGAGATATTCCTCATCAATCAACTATTCCTTTTACAGTCCATTTAAGGCTTCCTGATAAGATTGAAGAAGCAGGCATACATGAAATAAGGCCTGGTATAAGGGAAACAGAGACTTGGGGAGGAGGGACTATAGGCTCTAGAACAGGTTCAGAGGCAAGAATTATCATTATAGTATTATACAAGCACAAGTTTGCAAGATGGTGGTTTGAAACACAAAATGCAAATGTTAATGAAACAGCAACTTTTAAGGTAAGGGTTCAGAATTTTGGAGAGCCTAGGATAGAAAAAGCACAGGCAGAGATAAAGATATATGATATTGAAAATAATTTTATAAAAACAATTCATACAGATTCAAAAAGCATTGATGCTACTGAGCAGGTTGAGCTTTATGCATCTTTCTCAACTAAAGGTATGCTTCCAGCAGAATACAGGGCTGTAGCTGTCCTTGATTATGATGGGAATATAACAGAAAAAGAAAGCAGTTTCCTTATTGGCAATTTAGATGTGAAGATTCTTGGTTATACAAAGGAATTTTTTGAAAACAGCACTCAAAGGATGAATATATTGATAAACAGCAGGTGGAACAACAGAATAGAAAATTTATATGCTGATGTTAACATATTGGATGAAAGAAACAGGATAATAGAAGGATATAGCTTTAGAACTCCCCCTGATTTCCTAAACGCGTGGGCATCAAAGGAATTTACAGGATATTTTGATAATTTTGGTCTGAGAAAAGGCAATTACTCTATAGACATAATCGTATATTTCGATGGCCAAACGAAGATTGAAAGAGGCTCTATAGAGATAATTGAAGCTCCGAAACAATATGTGGGTGAAGAAGAAAGAACATTTATGTCTTTTGTAACAAGCAGCTTTTTCTTAATCAGTATAATAATAGCGTTATTAATAGCAAATATAGTCTGGCTATTGCTCAGAAAAAAAACAAAATGAAGCCTTTCAAATTATTACTCATATCATTAATTATTTTTTTTATTCTCATAGGAATGACTTCATTAGCTTTTTATTTTTATGATAAGCCGATGGATATAATTTCAGTTCCTATAACCATAAATGTTGAAGATGAAAGTAATATCATCGGATTTGCATCAGATAAAGACATAATCAATTTCGGAACTGCTCCAAGAGGCTCTGGGTCTCTTAAAAGGATAAATTTGACAAATGAAAAGGATTTCCCACTATTTTTTAGCATAAAAACAGAAGGAAACTTCAGCACCTGGATTAGCATTGAAAACAATAATTTTGTTCTTTACCCTGGAGAAATAAAAGAGGTTAAATTAACAGCTTCTGTTCCTGGAAACGCTCTTGCAGGAAAATATATGGGAAATCTCTATATTATTATAAAAAGGCATTACGCCTTATTGAGATGAATCTGATTTATTAATTTAGTTTACATGATTATATTATAGTAATATTTATATAGGTATGGACACAGAAAAAATAACATATGAAAAATAAAGAGATCTTGGTATTTCTAACTCTATTGTTCATTGTATTTATATTGGCAAATACCTTATTTATAATGGATAGGACTAATAAGATAATAGAAGGGCAAAAAATCTCAGGAAGAAGCATAGGAATGATAAGATTCTGCATAAACAGCCCTCCAAATTTAGATATATCAATATGTGATAATGTTGCTTATACAGAGAATCAATATATATGCCATGTGAATGCAACAGACTTAGAATCAGAGGTTTTGAATTTTACATCTGTATTTGTAAAAGGGCAAACCCTTTTCAATATCACTTCTACAGGATTGATTAATTTTACTCCGAGAATAGGTCAAGAAGGCAATTATACGATACACATAAAAGTTATGGATGATTCAGGATGCGATAATAATTTTGATATAGATAGGCTATATCTTGAAGTAAAAAGCCATTTTTGCTTTAATAATACAAGGCCTGAATTAAACCTGAGCATTTGCAACACTACATGGTATGAAAATTCAAGTTATATCTGCCAAGTCGAAGGTTATGACCCAAATCCTTGGGTTTCTCTTGTCTACAGCTCAACAGTAATACAAGGAGAGCCATTTTTTAACATATCAAAAGACGGGCTTTTAAACTTCACAGCAAACAGATCGCATGTCGGAGATTATGAAGTAATGATAATAGTTGATGATAATTTAGGCTGTGATAACTCAGTCAATTCAGGAATATTAAATTTTACAATATATCCAATAAACCACCCACCTTATTTTGACGGGCCTATATTAAATCAGACATGGGAACAGGATACTTCCCTTGTTGCTTTTGACTTAGATAATTATTTCTACGATATTGACAATGACCCATTAACTTATGAGCATACAATCTTGAATAATATAAGAGTCGATATAGATGAAAATAATATAGTAAGATTCACCCCTATACCTGGATGGCATGGAATTGAATTCATAACTTTTTTGGCTTTTGATCCTTCAGGAGCATTTGCTAAAAGCAATATGGTAATGTTAACGGTTTTGCCGGAAGAAAAAATATTAACGACAAGACCCGGAGGAAGCGCAGGAGGAGCCGGAGGCTTTTCAACATGCATTCCTCAATGGTATTGTTATGATTGGGAAGAATGCCTTCCGCAAGGGTACCAAACAAGAAGCTGTGTAGATTTCAACGAATGCGGCACAGACCTTCATAGGCCCAATGTTACCCAAAAATGCCTTTATGTGGCTACATGCTTTGATGGGATTCAAAATCAAGGAGAAGAAGGGATAGACTGTGGCGGACCTTGCCCTCCGTGCCCTACATGCGATGATGGGATTAAGAACTGCCATAAAATCATACAGCAAGACGGTTCTTGGATAGAGGTATGTGAAGAAGGGATAGACTGTGGCGGACCTTGTCCTCCATGCCCTACATGCGATGATGGGATTCAGAACTGCCATAAAATCATACAGGAAGACGGCTCTTGGATAGAGGTATGCGAAGAGGGGATAGACTGCGGAGGGCCTTGCCCCCCATGCGAAATCAAAAAACCCGCAGAAATTCCAGGTATAATAGAGGTGGATTTTTTAATCGAATACCCATGGCTTCTTTGGATTCTTATCATAGCTATAATCTTGCTTACTGTCTCTGAAGACAAAGCATATATTAAAAAGATAATGAAGAAAGAATTTAAGCAGTATAGGAAAGATATGCTAAGATATATAAAAATAAGAAAAAGAATATATGGACTTTCAATATTTGTTTCATGTATTATTCTAATATTTTCGCTATATATTTTCTCTCTACAATTCAAAAAAGACTTCACTCTTCTTTATGTTGGTGGAACCTTAGTAATAATAACGGGATTTTTGCTCTATATTTACTTAGTGAAAAAATTTAAGTATGATGAAAAAAAGAAAAATAAAGAAGAACAAATTTTCCTTGAGACAGATAAAAGAAAAACAGAAAACCTGATAAAAATAGCGGAAGAGAATCTTTTGAAAATGGAGCTAAAAACAGGTTTTAAAATTTACAAAATTCTAAAAAATGGCTTTATTGGAAATGAAAGCGAAGAAGATGAAAGTGTTAATGAAATTATTAAATCAATTAATAATATATACAGACTAATCAGAGACTTGGTGAAAAAAAGAAAGAAAACCCTTATTCCATTTGAAACAGATAAGGATACAAAAAAATTAATTAAAAAGCTCTCAAATAACAGGCTTTTGAAAAGCATTTCTATGAAATATCCTGAAATAAAAGAAATATTAAGATGTTTAAAAAAGTTAGACAGAAACCTTTCAAAGAAAGAAACTAAAGAAAAAGATTTGGTTAATTCAATAAATGATTATATTTCTAGATTAACAGAAATTGCTTTTGACAAACACCTAATAATTGTTATAAAATCAGATAAGAGAATAATATCATTATATAATGGATTGATTGATATTTATGATAATTATCAAAAACAAATTAATGAAAAGGTTGAGTTCAATAAAAATATAACGGATAAGGAGACAGATTTTAGGAGAATGCTTGAAAAGATGACTAATCGGGGCGTCATTATAGAGAAGATAAGGACAACAAAAGAGCTTAAGTCAATTTATAATGACTTTGTTGACTTATACAATAATTATAAAAGGAAAGAGGATCTTTATAATGACTTAAAGCAGATTGAATTAAGAAAAAGAGAGATTTTGCGTAGCTGATATTTCATTTAATATAATGACCCAAAATAATTGTTTAATATAATTAGTGTAATATTGAATATGGTATGAGCTAGCTTCAAAATATGAATAAAAATATGAATACCTATTATCTTACAATCTACTATCTTACAAAGAACCCTTTCACCATATTTAGGAAATCAACAAACCCTATCTTAACATACCCTAAATAAGGTATTCTTACCTGGGCTTTTCCAAGCACTCTTTCCTGGCCTATCCTGCTTTCCTCAACCTCCATATTTATCCCAGCATTATTATCTCCTTTTGTTGTGAAATAATACTTTCCATCCTCTTCCCAAGCTTTTATTATCCTATGGATTATTGGGTCTGGCTTCGGGCTTTGAAATACAATAACATCACCAACTTCTAACTTCTCAGGATTGGCCCTTGATATTATCATTATATCCCCTCTGTTGAAGCCATTTCTAAATCTAAAGCTGTAAAAATCCTCTTTTGTTATATTATAATGGCTGTAAAAACCCCCTTTTTCTTCCCAAAACTGATCGAAGTCGTACTCATGTTCCATACTTCCAGAAACAACAGCAACAATTGGAAATCCAGTTCCCAATGCAAGCCCAAGCACAGGATAGATTATATATTTTATTAAAACAACTGCCAGGATTATATTAACAAGCCAACTCCAAATAGAGTTGTCTTCCCATATGAAGTACCAGATTTTCTTCATAATTTTTTTAAAGTTATTTTTTTTTATTTCTTTCATCTCTTTCTAAAAAGATTATAAGGGTCATATAAAAAGTTTTGTTTTTTGTTAGCAGACTAAATTTATCATTTTATCAGTAAGATTAATAAATTGTTCTGCTTTCTTAAGTTCTATGAAACTTTTCAAGGTTGTGGTTTATGCTCCTGAAAAGCATGCTCGAAAAATAAGAGATGTTCTCGCAGAAAATGGAGCAGGGCATATAGGAAACTATGACTATTGCTCTTTCTCTTGTAAAGGTGTAGGCAGGTTTAGACCTCAGGAAGGAACAAAGCCTTTTATTGGGAATAAAGGAAAAGTTGAGGAAGTTATTGAAGAGAGAATAGAGACTGTTGTTTCAGATAAGAATATAAAAAAAGTCTTAAGGGTTGTTATTGATGCACATCCTTATGAAGAGCCAGCAATTGATATCTTTCCTTTATTGAATGATAAATACTTAAAGTGATGAATACATAGAGTAATGAAACAATATAATAAATATAAAATAAAAAATGAATAATTATGACAAATCAAAAATAGAAAAAATAGTTTATACATTAAGGAAAACAAATAAAATAAGCATGCTCGGGTCATTTTCCAAAGAAGAGCCGTTTTACATTCTAATATCAACAATATTGAGCGCAAGAAACCGAGATGTTATGACAAGGGAAGCAGTAAGAAATCTTTTTTCAGAATACAAAACTCCTGAACAGTTAGCCAATGCTCCTATACGGGAGATAGAGAGAAGAATAATAAAATCAGGTTTTTACAAAACAAAAGCAAGAAGGATAAAAGATGTTTCAAAAATAATCCTTGAAAAATATAATAATAAGGTTCCCGATACAATTGAAGAATTGATTGAGCTTCCTGGAGTAGGAAGAAAAACAGCTGGCTGCGTTTTGGTTTATGCACATGGGAAGGATGCAATACCTGTTGACACCCATGTTCATAGAATCTCAAACAGGATTGGCTTTGTTAAAACAAAAAAAAGAGAAGATACTGAAACAGAGCTAATGAAGCTGGTTCCAAAAAGATTGTGGATATATGTAAATGAAGTTCTTGTTATACATGGCCAGAATGTATGCAGGCCGATAAATCCGTTATGCGATAAATGCAAAATAACAGAATATTGTGAATATTACAAAAAAATTTATAAAAAATAATCTTTTTCTAATCCTTATAATGGAATGCAGAAACAAGCAAAAAAATCTTGAAATTTGTAATTGCTCTTATCCAGGATGCCCTAGAAAAGGCATTTGCTGCGAATGCCTTCATTATCATAGAGAGAATGGAGAGCTTCCTGCATGTTTTTTCTCAACATCTGCCGAAAAAACATATGACAGAAGTGTTAGGCATTTTATAAAAGAAAAAAATAAATAAATCAGATCTTTGACAGAATATTGTCTATTTTTTCTTTCAGAGCTTCTTTAGGCATAAAGCCTACAATTCTGTCCACTTCTACACCTTTGCTCATAATAACAAGGCAAGGTATAGCATCAATTTTAAATTTAGATGATATTGTGCGGTTTTTGTCTGAATCAACAGAAACAAATTTTAGCTTTCCTTTATACTCTGAGCCTAGAGCATCAAATTCAGGCTTCATCATCTGGCATGGCGGACACCAGTCAGCATTGAAATCAACAATAACAGGAATATTAGATTCTTCAACTTCTGATTTGAAAGAATTTTCGTTAACTTCTATAACAGTCATTTTGCACCCCCAATATTATTGTGATATGGAAATTTTTTTCATTTATAAAATTTCCGAAAACGAAAATTTTATTAATAGTTTATAAAACCCAATCATTATGTCAGAAAAATTGGGTAGATGGGGTGTTGGACCTCTTTTTGCGTCAATGTCAGGAATAATAATAACTGTATTTATATCTATTCATTATGCTTTTTTTTCGGATTTTAATTTCCTGCTTCCGAGAGCAATAACATTGTCAGTAGGAATTTTTTTGGCTATATTTGGATTTATAATGTACTTATTATCATCGATACAGCTCCATGGAAAATTTGAAGAAAAGAAGCTTATAACACATGGCTTTTATGCATTTTCAAGAAACCCAATCTATTCTTCATGGATATTATTTGTAATTCCAGGTATTATTCTTATTATTGATTCTTTTATAGGCATACTGATACCCATATTTATGTACATATTGTTTAGTATTTTGGTTGTTAGGGAAGAAAAATTTTTGGAGAGGGAATACGGCCAGGATTACCTAGAATATAAAAAAAATATCGGAAGACTTATACCTAAATTTTTTTAGATTCTTTGTATCTTCCCATCATCTTTTAATTTTATACGAAAAATATCTAAATATTAGGAAACAAAATTAAAATACTTAAAATAATATTAAGCAATAAATAAAACAAATTAAACACTGGACTTATTAGCAAAACGCTTTTAAATACCCAAAATTTCTTAATTATATGATAGAATTCCAGAAAAATAAGTACAATGACCCCGAGATATATTCTAGCTTGAACCCTCTTGTTCAGTCGTGGTTTAAGTCAAAATTTAAGGCTTTTTCAGAGCCTCAAAGATACGCTATAATAAACATTAGGAACAGGGAAAACACCTTAATAAGCAGCCCAACAGGGTCAGGAAAAACTCTCTCAGCTTTTTTAAGCATTATTAGCGAACTTACTAATTTGTCTGAGCAGGGGAAACTGGAAGATAAAGTTTATTGTATTTATATAAGTCCATTAAAGGCATTGGCTAATGATATAAAAAAGAACCTAAATGATCCTCTTAAGGAGATAAAAAGGCTCGCAAAAGAGAAAAATAAGAAAATAGAAATACGAACAGCAATAAGGACCGGAGATACAACTGCTTCCGAGAAATCAGCAATGTTGAAATCCCCTCCGCACATATTGATAACTACTCCTGAAAGCTTTGCTATCACTCTTTGCGCTCCAAGATTCAGGGAAAAGCTAAACAGCGTAGAATGGCTAATCATTGATGAGATTCACGCACTTGCCTCAAGCAAGAGAGGAGTCCACCTTTCTCTTAGCTTAGAAAGACTGCAGAAGAGCACATACTTTACAAGAATAGGGCTTAGCGCAACAGTCTCGCCGCTGGAAGAGGTAGCTAAATTCCTTGTAGGAATAAAAGATACAAGAACAAAAGAGCCAAGAAACTGCAAGATATTAGACACTCAATTTTTGAAAAAACTAGACTTGAAAGTATTGAGCCCTGTTGAGAACCTTATAGCTGCTAATCATGAGCAAATGCATAAGAAGATGTACGAGCTTATAGACAGGCTAATTCAAGAGC
>PXDW01000087.1 GCA_003564925.1 Candidatus Woesearchaeota archaeon
ATAATTCCGGCGATAACAACGCCGAACAAATTAGCAATCATGAATTTTTTAAATTTTAATCCGATGGCATAAGCTCCCAATGCGCCTGTATAAACTCCAGAACCTGGCAGAGGGATAGAGATAAAAATAGCAACACCTATATCGCCATATTTATCCACATACTTTTTTATTCTTCTCTGCGGCCTTGATATTATTTTTAAGTAAAGCTTGTCAAACCATTTGAACTTTCTCATATAATTTGCTACTGTCCTTAATAAAACAAAAATAATGATTCCCAAAAAAAAGTTAGTTATAACACATACTGGAAATACAATGTACCAAGGCATATCGAAACCAACTAAGGAAAACCCGAATGGTAAAGCGATCCTTCCTGCTAATATTCCTGCAGGTATGCTGTACCTTAATTCCAAGAAAGGTATTAATGTTAACAATATTATCAACAAGATATTGTAAATCATTTTATTGTTATTTTTTGAACCCTATCATTGATATACTTGTCTTTTATAAGGTCACTTATTAATTTTTTTGGCTCTAAGTATTTTCTTTTTACTTTGGCATAAATCCTTTTTTTCTTTACTATTGTTTTTTTATATAATCTTCTGAATAAATCAACATGCTCCTTTTTATCTAAAGGGGGGCCTGAATGAATCATCTCATCTGATAATTTCTCTTTTTTTATTATGAAATAAAACTTAGCTTTTTGTTTTTTATTCCATTCCCAATCAGAAAAAAGAACATCAAAATCATTATTTTTCAAAGCCTTAGAAAAAAAATCAAACGCTTTTTTTGTTTTGCTTCCTACAATATCTTCTTTCCCTTTTTTTGTTTTCACATCCAAAACAATAGAATAATCTTTTCCTGCTCTTTTCTTGAATTCATCTATGTTTATCTTCTTTTTTACAAAAAAGCTTTCTGATGGTTTTTTCAAGAATTCTTTAGATTTTTTTTTCAAAATTTCATAGTTCTCCCTGCTTAATGCTGCAGCTGCGTTTCTGTTGGGCTGTACTGGGTCAACTATGACCAAAGGCCCCCTAGTTTTAGATTTATTTAACTCAAACAAAGGATCTTTCCAGTGATTCAATGGATCAATTATCTCTTTGTCTTTCCACCTTGAGGCATTTTTCAAAAATTCAATAAAACTGCCATAATAGATTATTAGTATATCTATTATATGCCCTGAAAATCCTTTTATATAAGATTCTGCCCCGTAAATTCCGTGTGCCTTGCAAAATGATTTAGCAAGCCTTACTTCGTCTCTTGTTTTTCTATTTGCTTTTTTGTTGAAATACTTAACATGCAAAGGACTCATGTCTGTGACGTTTTCAGCCTCTTTATAATTGCTCACTTTTAATACTGGAACAATTTCAAAATTCAAGGAATTTTTTGAAATGTTAAAATAATCCCTGCTTCCGTGAATCTTTTTTGGCTTTAGCGGCTTTAAGGCTTTTCCTAAAAGCTTTGATATGTCTTTTCCCTTATTTTCCTTATCGAAAATTACAAACAAATCAATATCATAATCATCTTTTATATAAGTTCCTTTAGCAACAGATCCGCCTTCGATGCATTCTGCTTTTATCTTTTCCTTTCTTAATAGCTTGTTTATATAGGAAACTAAACTATTTGCCTCTTTTAACACTGAATCATCAGGCCTTAGCTCTTTCTTTAGCTTTTGCAAAAATTCCATAAATTGTTTCTAAATGATATTAGTTTAAAAAGATTTCTCTAAAAAACACAAAAACAAAAATTTATAAAGTTGTTTTTGTATAAAAAAATAAAAGAGGTTGTAAATGGAACAAACACTTGTTTATCTTACACTAATAGGCATAGTTCTTCTCATTGGCTTAATTATGAGTATAATTGCAAAGATGCTTAAAGTTTCAAATGTTCTTTTTCTTATAATAAGCGGAATAATATTGGGGAGATTGAATGCAAGAAGCGGCAATATTTTCAGTTTTGATACGTCTTTTTTAATTGGAATATCGCTTCTTGCATTAGTTATGATTGTTTTTGATGGAAGCTCAAGATTCAAATGGAAAGAATTCGACACATTATCACTTAAAGTATTAAAACTCATTATAATCTTTTTGGCCCTAAACATGGTTTTTCTATCCATAGTTACTTATTATGTTATGGGCTTGGATTCAATTATACTTGCAGTAATTTTTGCAGTTGTAATGTCAGGAACAGATCCCGCAACAGTAATGGCTCTATTCAAAACAAGAGTTAATAAGATTGTAGAAATTCTAAAAATGGAAGCTATTCTTAATACTGCTTTAGTTATTTTGATACCTTTTATAATTATTGATTCATTAGCTATGGAAAAAAACATAATTTCCGGATTTATAGGTTATGGGATGCCATTTCTTCAGCAAATAGCAACAGGAATAGGTACGGGTGTAGTTCTAGGCGTAATAGTTTTTAAGCTTATGAAAAAATTTTATTCAGAGGAGCTCTCGCCTTTGGCGATCGCAGCTACAGCAATTTTAGGTTATATCTTGGCTGAAAACATGGGCGGCAACGGGGTTTTGGCCGTAACTACATTAGGAGTAATGTTTGGAAACATGTATCTAAAAGAAAAAGGATCTCTTAAAGAATTTTCTCTTATATTTTCAAATGCCTTGGAGATATTTGTATTTATCTTAGTAGGATTTATAATACATGTATCGTTTTCTATTGAGTTTATACTTAAATCGCTTGTTATTTTTGGGGCATTATTGATTATAAGATATGCAGCAATATTAATATCATTCAAAAAAGATTCAAAGATTACATTAAAAAACAAAGCTTTTATGACACTAAACGCACCAAAAGGAATAGCTGTGGCAGTTTTGGCCCTGACATTTTCAATAAGAAACATTCCCGGGATGCTGCCTGTACTTGACTTGATAATTATGATTATGATATACAGCATAATTCTTTCCACTATTGTCGGAAAGCTTTCCAAGTATTTTATAGATATTTATATTGAAAAAGAAAACGAGAAATGTCTGGTAAAATAAAAATAGGTCCGGGGGGAACTTCTGGATTAGGATATTATTTAGGTTTAAAAGAGATAAAAAGTCTTGGCCTTGATGCGTTAGAATGTGAATTTACACATGGGATTAACCTTAACAACGAGCAGTGCAAAAAAATAGGGGAGGCTGCAAAAAGGTTAGGTATAGGGCTGAGTGTTCATGCCCCTTACTATATTAATCTTGCTTCCTTGGAGTATGCAAAAGTTTTAGCATCAAAAAAAAGAATTTTAGACAGCTTGGAAAGAGCCCATTATTTAGGGGCAGAGTATGTTGTTTTCCATGCAGGTTTTTATGGAAAAAAAGACAAGAAATATATTTATCAGATAATAAAGAAAGAGTTAATAGGGCTGCAAAAAATTATTAAGCAGAAAAAATGGAACTCGAAGCTTTGTCCTGAAACAACAGGAAAAAAGACTCAGTTTGGCTCTCTAGAAGAATTGCAAAGGCTAAAAGATGAGACAGGAATCTGCTATTGTGTTGATTTTTCACATTTATTAGCAAGAGATGGCAGCATAAACTATGAAAAGCTTTTAAAAAAGCTTCCCAAGTCATTTCACTCACATTATTCTGGAATCGAATATTCGGAAAAAGGAGAGAGAAGGCATCTTCTTGTTGATATCTCCGATTTTAGTAAGCTAGCAGAAGAGATGAAAAAGCAAAAAAAAGAAGCTACAATAATCTGTGAAAGCCCCGAGCCTTTAAGAGATGCAGAGAAGATGAAGAAAGTTATTTAAATAGCAGTTTATTCTGTATAGGCATGAAAATAATCCTAGACACTAACTTTCTGCTCATTCCTGCCCAGTTTAAAGTTGATATATTCTCAGAGATAGAAAGGATAGTTCATGAGCCTTATGAATTATTCATAGTGGAACAGACTATTGGGGAGTTAAAGAGCATAATTGAAAAACAGAGCGGTAAAAAAAGGCAGGCTGCCAAATTAGCCCTTCAGCTTATAAAACAAAAAGGCTTAAATACTATTAAAAATTTCCAAAAAGGTATTGTTGATGATATAATCCTAAGTATAGCTAACAAAGAATTTGCTGTAGCTACACAGGACAAAGGATTAAAAAAGGCTCTAAAAAAGAAAAATATTAAAATAATAACTTTAAGAGCTAGGAAGTATTTGGTGATAAGCTAAAATGTTTTATAAAACACTTATAAGTGATTATATAAGGGTTCCTCCAAAGCAATTTGAGAAGGACGTAGAACAGGCAATAACAGATCAAATAAAGAAAGAATATGAAGGTTATATATCAAATGATCTTGGTATTGTTGTTGATGTGGCAGGGATTGATAATGTTGGAGAAGGGATAATAGTTCCCGGAGACGGAGCCCCATTTTATGATACAACTTTTACATTATTGACATTTAAGCCTGAAATGCAGGAAGTTATAAACGGGAAGATAAAAGACATCACTGATTTTGGAGCTTTTATAACTATGGGCCCGATTGAAGGTATGATTCATGTATCTCAGACAATGGATGATTTTGTTTCATTTTCAAAAGATAAAGTTTTAATTGGAAAAGACACTAAAAGAAGCCTGAAAATAGGTGATAAATGCAAGGCAAGGATTATAGCTGTAAGCTATAAAGATATAGCTAATCCTAAACTGGGCTTGACCATGAGGCAGAAAGGCCTCGGCAAAGTTGAATGGATTGAAGAAGAATTTTCAAAAGAAGAGGAGCCTAAAAAGAAAAAATGAGCAAGAAAAAAGCATGCAAATCATGTAAAGCATTTTATTTAGGGGAAATTTGTCCTATTTGTAAATCTAACCAGATAGCTGGTGTTTGGCAGGGAAGAATTAATATTTTAGATGCTAATAAGTCTGAGATTGCTCAGAAAATGAATATAGAAATAAAAGGGGAATACGCCATAAAAATAAGATAAAATGAAGCTTGAATTAATAAAAGAAAAAGAGATACCTATATTGTCAAGAAAAAGGTATACTTACTTATTGGAAAACAAAGGTCCTACACCTTCAAGACTTGAGTTTTTAAGGGAAATATCTGCAAAGCTAAAAATAGACAAGGATTTAGTTGTTATAAAGCATATATATCCCCAATTTGGCTCAAATAGTGTGAAAGTTATAGCAAATGTTTATAAGAATATAGAAGACAAAAATAAGTTTGAGCACGAAGATTTAATAAACAAGCACCATAAAAAAACAAAGGAAGAAATAGAGCAGGAAGAGAAAGAAAAAGCTGAGAAAGAAGCTGAAGCTCAGAAAAAAAAAGAAGAAGCAGAGGCTGCAAAACAAGATTTGAAGCAAGAAGTTGAAGAGAAAAAAGAAGAGCCTGTAGAGGAAGAGAAAGAAAAAGCTGAGGAAAAGAAAGAATAAAATGGCAAAGAAACAGAAAAAAAAGAAAGCCCCAACACAAGTATGGAAGATATATGATGGCGGAAAAAGAAAGAACAAATCCTGCCCAAAGTGCGGACCGGGCATATTTCTTGGTGAGCATAAAGACAGGCTAAGCTGCGGAAAATGCGGCTATATGGAAAAGAAATAATTTCTTCTAGAAAAATTTATATATTTCATTACCCTTTATTCATATTGAGTTAAAATGTACAATAAATGCTCATCCTGTGGAAAACTTCTTGAGAATAATGAAGAGAGAAGGCTTGTTCTTGACGAGAAGGGAAACATAATAACTAATTGTATTAAGTGCTTTAACAAAACTCACCATTAAGAAAGTAAAAAACTAAATAGAATATTTGTGCCTTTTTTTCTATAGTGTTGCTTAACTTCTCTAAGCTCTTCGGGACTTCCTATGTCAAACCAATTCTCATTAAAGACAAACCCATAAACATCTTTTTTTTCTATAAGCCATTTTATGAAATCACCTAGATTGTCAAGCGCTATGTTTTCTTCAATGCATTTTTCTAAAAGTTTGATATGCTCTTTTGAAAAAATATAGCATGCTGTGCTGACTAAGCTTGTTTTTGGCTCTTTTGGCTTTTCCTCAAATTCCAAAATTCTATTATTTTCATCGATTATAACAACACCATATTTGCCAGAAGCTTTTTTCTTGTCTTCTATGTCATACAATGCAACAACACAAGATTTTTTTTCCTTAAAAAAATCGTAGAATTCATTCAAACTAAATTCAAAAAGATTGTCTCCTGCTATAACGAGCACATCATCATCAATAGTTTCCTTTTCAATCGCGTATCTTATGTCACCAACAGCCCCGAGCCTGTCTTGATTAGAACTTGTCATATCATTAATTATTTTTATTGGCTTTTTTGACCTATAACTATGAGACCAATTTAAAAAATCATCGTAAAACTTTTGGTTTGAAACAATGTAGATTTCATCCACATCTGCTAGTTGCTCAACTCTAGAGATTATATGCTCTATCATATTTTTTCTGCCAATTTTCAATAAAGATTTCGGCTTTTCAAGTGTTAAAGGATAGAGCCTGGTGGCGTATCCTGCAGCTAGAATGATTGCTTTCATATAAGATTTATATAATAACTACTATTTAAATTTAATCATTATAAAAATATAATATTAATATAATATTAATATTTGTATACTAATATTTATTTATCAATATCAATATACGAATATAAAATATTAATATACCAATAGAAAAATATATAAACTAGAATATTAAAATAATATTAAATGTCTAAAGTACAATACAACAAGAAACAGTATACATTAACAATACCAAAAGACCTGATAAAGCTGTTGGGGTGGGGGAAAAACACAGAAGTCATTATAAGCAAATATCCGGAAAAGGACGTAATTTTTATAGAAAAAATAAACAAAGAAAGAGGTCAAAAAAAATGAATAGGCTGCTTGATATAATTAATAATTTAAACTATGATGAATTGATGGCTATAGAAAAAGATTTACATGCAGGAAATATAGAAAAATTAATAAAACAAAGGATTATGCAATTCGATAAAGGCAGAAAAATATGCCCTATCTGTTATAAGACAATTGCTGAATATGATGAGCACTTCACATTAACATTCGGGCCTAATGATTTCAGGAAAAAGGCAAGCTTCTGTGGCCTTGACTGTATGCAATTTTTTATATCAAAAATAAAGAAACAAGGAAAAACTAATGGTTGGTGATATCATAAAAGCTATAGAAGAAAGAAAAAATAATCTTATTTCCTTATTAAATAACGGAAATAATATTTCAGATGAAAAAAAACACCAACTATATGGGGCCATAAATGAAATTAACATAATTCTTGAGATTATAAAAGAGCATAAAAATATAGAATTAGAATACCCTAAAAGAAGATTTAATCTTGTAAAAGAAAATAGAAAAAAATTTAATTTATTCAAGAAAAGACAGATTTAGTTTAGATATAAGTTAAATTTTTAATCTGATAAAATGATATGTTAAAAAACATTTATAAAGTAAGTAATATTAAAAAACAATATGACAGAAGATTCGGAACAGCAATGCGTATTCTGTAAAATAATCAAGGGGGAAATTCCCTCAAAAAAGATATATGAAGATAATATTATAAGCGCTATCCTTGATATTAATCCTGCTAATCTGGGGCATATGCTATTGTTGCCGAAAACACATTACCAGATAATGCCGCAAGTTCCTGAAACAGAGCTTGGCCATATGTTCAAAATAGCAAAGCATCTTTCAAACTGTATACTGAAGGCTAATTTAGCCAATTCCAGCACTATTTTTGTAGCTAATGGGGCTGGAGCAGGGCAAAAGGCGCCTCATTTTATGATACATGTCATACCGAGGTTAAAAAATGACGGGTTATTTGACATACCAAAAAGAAAAGCTACTGAGCCAGAGCTTGAAAAAGTAAAAAATGTTCTGATTGGTAAGCTTAAAGAAAGGCTTGGAAGAGACCCGGTTCCTATAAATGAAAATAAAAATTTAGACAAAAATATTCCCGAGCCTTTAGATTTGGAAAAAGAACCTGAAAAAAAAGAAAAGGTGAAAGAAGAAAAATCTGTAAAAAAAAAGCCTAAAAAAGAGACAAAGAAAAAAGAAAAAAATGAAGAGGATGTTGATATAGATAAATTAACAGACCTACTAACAAAATGAAATGCGATATTTGTAATATATTCGATCATAAAAGCGCTTTTAAAATAATATATGAAGATGAATTATGCACTGCGCTTATGCATGAAAGCCCGGCAAATTACGGCCACGTATTAGTTATTCCAACAGGGCATTATACTATAATGGAACTTGTTCCTGACAAAATAATAGAGCACGTTTTTTCTGTTTCTAACCTTATATCGACTGCCTTATTTGAAACATTGAATATTCAGGGAACAAATATAATTGTAAATAACGGGGTTGAGGCCGGGCAAAAAGAGCCTCATTTTTATATAAACGTGATTCCAAGAACAGAAAATGACGGAATCAATTTTGAATGGAAAGCTGAGCCTGCAAACGAAGACAGCTTAAAAACAGCAGAGCTTAAATTAAATGAAGTTATAGGAAAAATGACTGTCCAGCAGGAAGAAAAAAAGCCCTTAGAAATTCATGAAAGCATAGAAAAAGTTGATGATGAAGATTATATGTTTAAGCAGTTAAGAAAGATTCCGTGATTGTAAAAATATTATAGAAGCCAAAGAACAAGCAGGTTTCCAAAAAGCATTGTTAAGACAAAAGCTATGAAAAAGCTCGGAACAAAAGGTATTCCTTCTTTTATCCATACCTTGTCTATCTTTTTCTTTTTTTTCAAATCAACAAGCTTTTGTATCTGCTCTTTGCTAACTCCTAGATCTTTGGGGCCGCATATTTTTTTTCCATTAACCCGCACTTCCTTGAATATCCAATCACCTTCTGTAAGCTTGCTTGGCTCAACCCGCTTTACCATAGCTATATCCTCTATTGATTTTATAAATATCCAGGCATATGAAAGAAAAAAAGATATTAGTATAAGCGAAATAAAATAAAACTTAAAAGGTGTGTTTGGCATGAATATCATCATTAGAATTATAGCCAAAAGAAGAAAAAAGAATGTTTTTCTGTATCTTAAAAACTCTCTGCTAGCCCTTATTTCCTTGAATTTTTTTATAACTTTAGATCTGTTTTTTATCGCCAATATTAGAATCCATACTATTCCGTAAAGGGCACCCACCAAAAGAATATTTACAAGAA
>PXDW01000114.1 GCA_003564925.1 Candidatus Woesearchaeota archaeon
ACCGCAAGACATTGCTTCTAGCATAACAATTCCTTCAGTTTCTATTGTAGAGGCTGTTACAAACAAATGGGAAGATGAGTAATGTTTTGGAAGATCAGCGTGTTTTACAAGCCCCATGAATTTTATTCTGTCTCTTACCTTATGCTTTTTTGCAAGATCTTTTATCTCTTTAAGCTGGGGCCCAGTCCCACATATCTCAAACTTAACATTCGGATGCTTCTTTAAAACCTCTAAAAATGCTTTTAATATAACTTCAATGTTCTTTTCCCAAGAAATTCTACCAACATGTATTATTTTAAACTCATCAGATTTTTTTGTCTTTTGCTTATTAAATAATCTTCTGTCAATCCCATTCGAAACAACAACAATTTTTTGTTTTACACCTTGCTTTCTCATGATTTTTTTCATGGCTTCAGATGGTGTAGTAATCAAATCCGCATTATTATAAAAAAAATATAGGTAACGCCAAACCAGTTTATGGAAATAAGGCATTTTAACTTTCTTCTTTTTATTCTTTTTTAAAACCTTAATGCCATTAACACCATTTTCAATGATTTTTATTTTTTCCGGCGATTTATAATAAGAAAGAAGATAATAGCTGTAAATGGAGAGAAAGTTTACATTAGTCCCTATCATTAGTTTAAACAGCAATTCAATTTTTTTAATACCATTAACCTCTTTCATTGATATATACCTTGTGAAATCAACAATATGGGCATGCTCCGTGTATACCAATGGAACATCCAGAAATTTTGAGCACAAATAGGCCTGAAGCCCCATTCCAAAACAAGTCATCGAGTGTATGATATCAGGATTAAATTTTTTTAATTTTTTTAGTATATTCAAGGTGTTTGGAGTCGCTATCTTCAAATCTTTTAAGGTTGGAAGAACCATTCCATTATGGTAGTGCATTTTTACACCTTTTGGAGGTATTGGTTTTTTCCTTATCTTAACTGTAAATATTTCAACATCATGACCTCTCTTTATAAGATTCTTGCTTAAATTATCAATAGAAACAATAACACCATTTACCATTGGCTTATATGTATCGGTAAATATTGCTATTTTCATATTTTTAGCTCTTAAGCTTTTTCAGAATTTCTGCTATCTCTTTTCCAGAAGCCTTTCCTTTTAGCTTTGACATAGCAAGACCCATATAAGCATTAAAGCTAAGGTCCGGCTTTTCTTCGATAATCTTTTTAATTTCAGATTCGATATCTGTCTTATTTGAAATTTCATATTTTTTATAGTCAATTTTTTTGTCTTTTGCTATATCGACCATTATTTCTGAAACAGAGTCATGGGTAATCAGGCTTTTGTTAAGCTTATCCAGAACTTCATCAAGATATTTTAAATCTATATCTATATTGTGTCTTTTTTTTATGTCTTTAGGCATAACAACCAAAGCCTCTGCAATAAACATCGGCTTTATATTGGGATATTTTTTAACTAAGGAATAAAAAATCTTCTCTTTACTCATGACTTGCTTACCAACATCTTGGTTGATTCCATATTCTTTGTTAAGCCTTTTAATCTTATCAGTTATTAATTCAGAAATTTTTATATTATCTATTTTTGTTTTTATTGTTTTTACATCTGTCTCTGGATACATTCTTGCTGCGCCGGGCATTGGCCTCATAAATGTTGTTGTTCCATCTGCATTTGCTTTTCTTACTTCCTTTGGGACACCCTTAGAAAATATTTTTAGCCTTTCTACGACTGATTTAAGGGCCTTTTCTGCAATTTTATAGTTGTCACCTATCAATATAAAAGCATCATTTTCTTTGCAAGCCAATTTTTTATTTAACCTCTCAACTTCGTTCTTTGTTATCCCATAATTAGGAAGCTCATCAGAATGGAAAAGCCCGGAAACTTTTGCCTTTAGTTTTGCGTAGTCGCTTAACTCTGTTCCCAGTCTTTTTCCAGGGCAAAGCTCTTTTCCAATAAGTCCTTTGAAGCCATTTATTTTTATTGCCAGTATTTTGCCATTGTTTTCAGTTGCTTTTTTTATGATATGAGAAGAAGTTTTTTTGAAGATTTCGGAAATATCAATTATCTTTGATATTTCTAATTTTTTTCCTTTTATCTCTGATAAATTAAGCTGCCTTAATGTTTCGTATTCCATCATTTTAGGAATTAACTTAAGGTCTTGAGCTCCTTTTATCTCAACCCTTGCTCCATCTTTTATTGATATATTAACGTCTTGCCTTATAGTGCCAAGCCCTCTTTTAACCTTTTTTGTGCTTCTAAGAATCATTCCAATCTTTTCAGCAACTTCTTTGCCTTGCTGGGGTGTTTTTATATCAGGAGATGTTGCAATCTCAATTAAGGGTATTCCTAATCTTGAAAGATTGTAAATGTCCGCATCTTTTGTTCTCTTTGCAATTTTACAGGCATCTTCCTCGAGGCATATAGTTGGAATGCCAATCTTACCTAATTCTGTCTGAATATGTCCATCAAGAGCTATTAGAGCTGTTCTTTGAAATCCCGCTGTATTAGACCCATCGACTACTGTTTTTCTCATTACTTGAACTTCATCCACTATATTAGATTTAAGCATCAGGGCAATCTCATATGCAATGTTCAGAGATTCTTTGTTTATACTATGCGGCGGCTCTTCATCCAACTCTACTAAACAGGTTGTGTCATAATAGCCTTCATAAACAAATTCCTTGCCTTTTTCAAACTCATGCTTTGCTGCTACATCTATTTCTCCGGTTTCACCAGCTATTGCTCTCAATCGCCTTTTTATAGAAAAATCAGGTGTATCGTCCCTTATTAGAGAGGGGCAATTGCAGAAAAGCTTTTTTGTGTCCAATTGCTGGTGAATCTCAAGGCCAGCTTTCATCCCTATCTTTACATAATCCAAACCCATAATGAGAAAAAGTCTGATAATATTTATATATGTTGTGATTAATCAGTTAACTATTTTTTCCAAAGCACAATTATTTCTTTTTGTTCCGTTGCAGCAAGTCTCATAAATTATATTATCTCCACTATAAGGGTTGCAGCCTATTCTGTAATCAAATTTTTCATAAACTTTGTCTTGCAATGGGACAAATTTATCGCAAAGCCCAAAAATATTGACTCTGTTGTACTTGTTTTCAATCAAATTGTTTATAATGTGGGCCATATACAAAAATTTTTTCATATCTTTTGCTTCATTACTCAATGATTCTCTAAGCATTTTTCTTCTTTCAACAATATCTTTTTCATCTAATATTGCCAATATACTTCCGTTTTCCATAAATTTTTTTATCTTTTTATTTATCCCGTCATTTTTAGGAACTTTAAATCCTTCATATAATTCATAATTATCCCCTGTAAAACTAACTTTTGTCATTGGGCATGCTTTATTATTCCCATCTATCAGAGTTAAATATTCAACATTCATAAAGTTCTTAGAATTATCTATGTAGCTGTCCAAATTATTTAATGACTTTTTAACTACTACCATATATTAATAATAAAATAAATTATATATAAATGTTTCTTCAATTTGAGCTGTTATTAGCAAATTATTTTTATTTTTTCTTATTTGCCTTAGTCTTTTTTGCTTCTTTTCTCTTGTTTATTATTCTTTTTATCAGGGTGTTTCTTTCTACTGCCTGTTTTTTGCTTCTTCTCTTTATAGTTATCTTTCTCTTGCTTTTTCTTTTTTCTCTGTTAGAATTCACAAGAACCCTTCTTTTGCTTTTTCTTCCCATAAAAAATAATAAATCTAATGTGTTTTTATATCTTATGATTTAAAGCCCGAACCTGCACTATTTTGATAATGAGAATTCAATTCTTTGTCACCATAACTTCTTTTTGTTCCTTTGGGGAAATAATAAATCAAAGCAAGAGCCATAATACTATCCTTTTTTATAGTTCTATTAAACTTAAAAAATAATGGGTGTGAGGTAACGTTCCCTTTATATCCCGGATCAACCCATCCTGCATTTAGGCATCTATGATCTAATAAGAGGTTTTCAATATTTGGCTTAATCATAAATGGTTTCTGGTAAGTAGGAAAAAAATGAAGTATTTGCAACCCTATCTTATTACTTAACTCAACCTTTTCTTTTGAAGCTATAATTGGAGTCTCTTCAACTTTTTGCACGTATCCATTTTTTAGTATAATTTCATCATATAATTCTTTATCAGAATATTTTTTATTTGTATCTATCGTATCTATATTTTTAAATTTTAAAAGTTTTTTTCCTACATTAAATTTTAGATAAATATTCTCGAATAATGCTTTTGGTTCAATATTAATCATATTCTTCACTTTATTAAAATCTTTTTTATTTCTTATAAGCTTGCCATGTTCAAACTCATCTAAGAGTTTGGCATTATTTATTGAAAAAAACAACTGAGCAAATTTCTGACCGCAATAGAGCCTTATTATATTGGGATTCATATTCTTTAGTGAGATATAGTATCCTTTATCATCCCTGTCCAATAAAGGAACAGTGTAATTCATGAAACCCATCCTACCTCGGCTGCTCCTTAAATCATAGTAAGGAAAAATTTCTTTTTGGTTTATTTTTATATTTTCAAGAATCCTTATTTCTATATGGCTCATAGGGGGAACATCAAACGCTTTTCCATCCCGGAATTCGATTTTTTTGGCAAATTTGTCAGAAGGTTCATGATAAAAATCACTAGTTTCTCTTGCTGTTTTTGCAATAGCTTCTGGATCCCATATTTTTACTGAGCCAATTCTAACATCTAAACTAGCTGGTTGTATCTGTTCATCCTTAATATTGTCTAGTTTTATTATTCCTTTACCTATTGCCTGCTCTATCCCCTTATCAGATAATATGTTATTAAAATACATACGGGAGAAAGGTAACAGATTATATATAAAATTAATTGAAATTATAGAAATTCATTTAGCTGAGTCCTTTCACTTATCTCACCAGCAATATTCTTCAGCATCAGTTCTTTTATCTTTTTTTGATTTTTCTCAAAGCTTAATAACCATCCCAATTTAACATAAGCTGTTTCGGAAAGCATATCCTCTAATGCTATAACACCAGCTTCCTGCAAGTCCCTTCCTGAAGAATACACATTCATATCAACTCTTCCAAATATGCATTGTGAAGCCATAAATATAGGAATTTTCTTGCTTAGCTTTTTTATCATATCTAAGGTTTTCTTGTGCTCTTTTGTATGTTTGTCTAAGACACTTACTGCCAAATGCCCCAAACCTGTCCCTTCAAAAATTATCCCTTTATAGTTCTTATAAAATTCCAGTTCTTTATGAGAAAATCCGGGCCTTATCTTTATTAAAGCAATTTTCTTTTCAAACCCAATATTAGAAATTAAGCTTTCATTATTTTCTTTAATCTTTTTTATGTTCTCTATAATATTTTTTTTGTAATCAACTTTAGCTATAGGAATATCATTTACTGCTTTGAAAGCGTCTCTTCTGGAAGTGTGCATTTTTCTTGTTTTTGTTCCTGGTAATATTAAACAAGAGTTATCTTCTGTGTTCTCATGCATGCATATTGCAACCCCATTAAAGCTTGTTTTTGAAATAAAATAAGAGGCATTTATTAGGTTTAATGAAGCATCACTTGAGCCTCTGTCAGAGCTTCTCTGAGCTCCAACTAACAATACAGGAATTGGCAAGTTCTGAAGCATAAATGACAAAGCAGCAGAAGTATAATGTATTATGTCTGTTCCATGTGTAATTATAATTCCGTCAACTTTTTTCTCTATTTCCTTTTTTACTTCTTTTGCTAAGATTTCCCAATGCTCAGGTCCCATATCTTCTGAAAACATCTGGAATATCAGCCTACTTCTTATATTTGCGATTTCTTTTAATTCTGGAAACATTCTAAGAATCTCTTCTGGCGAAAATTCAGAATGAACAGCCCCTGTTCTATAGTCAACTTTTGAAGCGATGGTTCCTCCAGTATGCAGAATGGAAATTGTTGGCAGTTTATTATTTTGTTTTATTTTCTCTTTTTTTTGTTTTATTTTTTTTTGTTTTCTTACCAAGCTAATGTTATCTATTTTATTTTTGTCAATCCCTATGTTATAACCACTTTCTAACTTAATAACTATAGAGTTTCCTTTCCTGGGTATATAGGTCCCTTTATAAACCCCTTCCTTAGTTTTTACTTTTATTAGATCTCCAGCTTTATAATTCATAATAGATACTAGAATAAGTGTTTATTTAAAAGTTTTTGTTTATTCAAAAAATTACCTTTAATAAGGTCATCCCATATAGCTGGGCTTTTCTCCCATCTCTTCTGCTCTTTTTTTCTTGAATGTGTCTACAATCTCTTCATATTTCTTTTCAATCTGTTTGGTTATAGACGGCTTTACTTTTTTGAGAGCTTCGTCAAAATGCTTTTTATTTATCTCTTTTGCTTTTATGTCTTTTCTTAATGCGAGGATTGCAGCCTCTCTTACAAGGGCTTCAATATCTGCTCCGGCGTACCCCTCTGTTTTTTTTGCTAAATCCTTTAAATCTATATCTTTTATGGGCATATTTTTTGTATGCACTTTAAATATTTCTAATCTTGTTTTCTCATCAGCAACAGGAGCTAATATTATCCTGTCAAATCTTCCAGGCCTTAACAAAGCGCTGTCTATCAAATCAGGCCTGTTTGTAGCAGCCAGTATAACAACATTATGTAATGTTTCAAGGCCATCCATTTCTGTCAATAGCTGGTTCACTACACGCTGAGTAACATGAGCGTCCGAACTGATGCTTCTTGCAGGAGCCAAACTATCTAGTTCATCAAAGAATATTATAGTTGGTGATGTCTGCCTTGCTTTTTTGAAAACTTCCCTTACTGCCTTTTCAGATTCGCCCACCCATTTCGACAGTAGCTCAGGCCCCTTAACTAAAATAAAGTTAGCTTCTGACTCATTAGCAACAGCTTTTGCCAATAGTGTCTTTCCTGTTCCTGGAGGACCATATATCAAAACGCCTTTAGGCGGGTTAACACCAAGCCTTGCAAAAGCTTCAGGATTGTTTATAGGCCATTCTACGGCCTCCTTTAATTCCTGCTTTACATCTTCCAGGCCGCCAATATCAGCCCATTTAACATTAGGGGTTTCTACCAAAACTTCACGCATTGCAGACGGCCTCACTACTTTTAATGCATCAAAGAAATCATTTTGCGTAATCTGCAGTTTTTCAAGAATTTCTTTAGGTATAGCTTCAACCTCTTTAAGCTTAAGGTCCGGAAGAATCCTTCTTAAGACAATCATCGCTGCTTCTTTTGCCAATGCTGCAAGATCAGCACCAACAAATCCATGAGTTACTTCAGCCAGCCTTTTAAGGCTTATATTTTTTGCAAGAGGCATATTTCTTGTATGTATTTTCAAAACATTAAGCCTTCCTTCCTTATCAGGCGCGCCTATCTCAATCTCCCTATCAAATCTTCCAGGCCTCCTTAATGCGGGATCTATTTCATTTGGTATATTTGTTGCAGCTATGACTACAACTTTTCCTCTTGATTTTAGGCCGTCCATCAAAGCAAGGAGCTGTGCAACAACTCTTCTTTCAACTTCACCTTTGCTCTCTTCTCTTTTTGTGGCTATAGCATCTATTTCATCTATAAAAATTATTGAAGGTGCATTTTTTTCTGCATCTTCAAATTTCTTCCTTAGATTTTCCTCGCTTTGTCCGTAAAACTTAGACATTATTTCAGGACCATTGATTAGGATAAAATTTGATTCTGTCTCATTAGCAACAGCTTTTGCCAATAGTGTCTTTCCTGTTCCCGGAGGACCATGCAGCAAGACACCTTTCGGAGCTTCTATACCCAATCTTTCAAATATTTCAGGATGCTTTAATGGAAGCTCAACCATTTCCCTTATTTTCTTTATCTCTTCACTTAATCCGCCTATATCCTCATAAGTGACTTCAGGAACTTTTTCCTCTTTAAGCTCAACAGCATGCGGATTGAATTTTATATCTGTCTCGTTTGTTATTAAAACAGCATCTTTGGGCAGGGCATCTACAACAACAAATTTTATATCGCCAAGACCAAAAGATCTCGGAAAACTTTCATCCATTATGTTGAATATATCATCAAATACTGGGTTGGATGACATTGTTGTTCTTCTGCTTCTTGTTCCACCTAAAGAAATAATGTCCCCTTTTATAACTGCTCTCCCTAATAACCCCTGTTTAAATATTATAGGATCAGCTTTTATTATTATACCTTCCCTTGCTGGAGCAATAGTTACTTTTTTAGCTTCTTTTACTTCAGCTTTTTTTACTTTTATCAAATCACCTATTCCTGCTTTCGCATTTCTTCTAACAAGACCGTCCATTCTTATTGTGTTTAGGCCAATATCACCGGGCAAAGCCCTATCAGCTATGGCAACGGTTTTCCTTTCTCCTTCTATCTCAACAATATTACCAGGTCTTATGTCTATATCCCTCATATAGGCAGTGTCGATTCTAACAATACCTTTATTTACATCATCTTGCAATGCTTCAGCAACCTTTAATTTCAATTCTTTTTTCATTTTAATTTAGAAAGCTTCTTAATAAATAAACTTTTTGGTTTTAAAAATAAAAAAAAATTATCCAACATAACTCTTATCCTTGTTTTTTTGGCTTATGCTTGGAAGCTGTATTGGAGGAGGCAATCCTATATCTCTGCTTATGACAATACCTTCAATAATTGATTTTGTCAGTACAGAATTCATTACCATTGCAGCACAATCTTCTGGAAGCTTTTTGTTTTTTTTCCAGCTTGCTAATATTTCATTTGCTTTTTTCCCTTCTTCCAAGATTATTAAATTTCCTTCAAAATCTATATTTCCTACTTTAGGCTCATATTTTGCAGAATAATGAAAGTCAACTTTGATGGTTTTTTGCTTATTATCCGCCATCTTTATTTTTGTATCTTTAGCATCTTTTATAGCAACATTAGCATTTATGTTAATATCCCCTTTTGCAATTTCGCCTTTTTCAGCAGTAATTTTTGTAAAGTTAAATCCAACTATTGGCATGTTTATCACCCATTTCAGAGGTTTTTTCGAGAATTTATAAAGTTTTCTATAGTATATTATTGAATTATTAAATATATTTTTTCTTTGTAATTGGTTTATATCCCTGGCTTAATAGGTTTTGAATGGGCAAAAATAAAGGTTCAGGA
>PXDW01000063.1 GCA_003564925.1 Candidatus Woesearchaeota archaeon
ATTTAGATTATGGGAATCAGATAACAAAGCTTTGTCAATCGATTCGGCCGGAATAATAATAATGCTATGGGCTTCAGCAATATCAATGATTTTATCAAACAGCTCTTCTCTCTTTTCTTTTGTCAAAAGCTTTGAGTCCTTAACCCCAATCGCTTTTAGCTTTTTTTCATCCTCTTCTCTTAATTTAATGCCCGCCATTACCATCGGCCCAATTGGCGGTCCTCTCCCGGCTTCATCAATTCCTGCAATTAACATATTATAAAAGTTATGTTATTCATTTATATATTTTTATCTGATAAATAACCATAAATAGAATACTGCAATTCCTAAAACATAACCAGCTATAACATCTTTTATATAGTGCTTTTTTAGAAGAACTCTGGTAACTCCGACTATTATAGATAAGGCTATGAACAAATAGCTGAATGGGTTTTGAACAAGAACAAATAAGACTAAATACAGGAAAGCGCTTCTTGAGGTGTGCATGCTTGGAAAGCTTCCTGCATCAAGCTTTTCAAGAAGGTTGCGTTTTTCCATCTTCTTTGGCCGGTCTTTAAAGAAAGTCAGTTTTATTGCTATTCCGATTGCCTCAATCAATAGCCACAATAAAATGATGAGCCATAACCCACTCAAGGCTCCTGCAAAAATCAGCAACAGGATTAAAAGAATAATAGGGTCGCCTAAAGCAGTAAAATCCCTCACAACCTCATCCCACTGATTAAGGAAGTATCTTTTTGACATAAAAAGCATTTGTTTTAATAAGTATATAAATTTTATCAAATCTTATTTCTTGTATCTTGTGTATTTTTTCAGAATATTCGGATAAACCACTAGACATTCACCAAATAAGTTTAAAATTTTTTACTCTTTTATTATTTTAATTTTCCATGAAGTGATAATATGAAGATAAGATTAACTTCAGAATTAGCATACTTATGTGGTGTTCTTTATGGGGATGGAAGCATCATTATAAGAGAACATAAAGGAGATTATGAAATAAAATGTATTGGAAATCCAAAAGATGAGAAAAAATTTTACAAAACTATAGTATGTCCTTTATTCTTAAAGATTTTTGATAAATATATAAAACCCAAACACCATGATAAAAAAACAACTTATGGTATAAGGTTATGGTCTAAAGAGATTGTTCTATTTCTAAAAAATGAAATAGGTTTTCCAATTGGTAAAAAATATGAACAAATGAAAATACCTAAAATTTTTGAACAAAATAAAAAATTATTATTCAGATTCATTAGAGGAGTTGCAGATACTGATTTTTGTATTTCTTTTAAAAAGAAAGGAAAAAAATTTCCTTATTATCCTGTAATATCTGGATCTTCAAAAAGTGAATATTTTTTGAATCAAATAGCTTTGATATTAGAAAATGAAGGATTCAAAGTGAATAAGTTTTATACCCTGAAAGTGATTGATTCAAGATTCAAAAAAGGATTTTCTATTATTAATAGAATTGAATTAAATGGACAAAAGCAGTTTAAATATTGGCTAATAAAAATTGGTTTTAACAATCCTAAACATTTGAATAAAATAAAGAAATATGGAAGGTAATAGCGGGGGATGGATTTGAACCATCGACCTTTACCCAAAACACACAACGTATGTTTTTCCGGGTACCTCAGGATCAACCGTATGAGCCATCCGCAATCACGAAGTCTGTGATTTCGACGGGCACTCCTAGCTGCCCCACCCCGCTATAAGTAGGATTATTATACAAAAATTGCTGTTTATTTATAAATCTTATTAAAATGATTAATTTTTTATAGCTTTGATTGCTTGCTCTTGTCTATGAGAGACGGTGAATTATCAGAAAAAATAAGTATTGATGGGGTCGAGTCAGAGATAAGAAAATTCTTTGACTTAAAGCTGCTTGTAATAAATGATTATAAGGAAGGTATAGAAAAGTATATTGAAGAAGCAGCAAAAAAGCATAATGTTGACTGCATAAAGATAAAAAATTACAGAGAAAGAATTCCTGGGTATTATTACAAGCCAAAAAGATTAGTTTATTGGCAGGATTTATCAGATATACCTGAAGATTATTTAAGCTCTCTTTCTAAAAAGCATAGAAGAAGGATAAAAAAAGCACTAGAAAAAGGCTTTAAAGCACAAGTTGAATTTCCTATATCAAAAAGCTCTTTTGAAATATGGTATAATTTGTATAAAGAAAAAATAAGCAGAAAAAACAAAGGGATAGAGTATATTGGAAAAGACTTTTTAGAAAAAGGAAAAGGTAAAAAAATTGGCCTATTTGTTTATTATAAGTCAGAGATAATAGGCGGCTATATAATGATGGAAAAAAGTTTGATAGATAAAGCAGATGGGCAGGAAAATGAAAAATACATATCAACAGGCTACGGAGGATATGATAAAGCTTATTTAAAAGACAGCATAAACCATTTCATGATGTTCAGCTTTATTGATTTTGCAAGAAAAAAATACAGGATTGCCTCTACCGGGAAAGATACAAACTTCTACGGCCACCACTTATCTCCTGGGATTTTTATTTTCAAAAAAGAATGGGGTTTTGTTCCTGAGCCTGATAAGGATTTTGAGAATTTCAGGATTATGAAAGCAGAAAAGTTTGAAGATTTATTCTTATTTTTTTCCGGAAGAGAAAGCCCGACTTTAAACTTGTTTTTCAAAAAACGAATAGACAATAAAACAGCAGATATGTACAGAAATGACAAGCTATACAGCCTTAAAGAAAAAGAGTTTGCATAAGAAAAGTTTTTTAAATAAATTATGCTTTCAAATAAAAAATGAAGTACGATTTCAAAAAAATAGAGAAAAAATGGCAGAAAGAGTGGAGTAATAAAAAGGCCTTTGAGCCGGAAGTAGAAAAAAAAGAAAAATTCTTTGTTACTTTTCCTTATCCTTATGTTAATCTTAGCCCGCATATAGGGCATTTCTATACTATAATGAGAGTTGAGGCCTTTGCAAGATACAAAAGGCTCAGAAACTGCAATGTCCTTTTTCCACAGGGATGGCACTGCACAGGAAGCCCCATAGTTGCAGCAGCCAACAGAGTTAAAGAAAACGAGAAAAAAGTTATTGAAAACCTGAAAAAAGAAGGGTTTTCTGAAAAAGAAATAAAAAAATTTGAGAAACCAGAATACTGGATAGAGGTTTTCAGCAAAAAATGGCTCGAAGACCTTAACAATATGGGCCTGAGTATTGACTGGAGAAGAAATTTTATAACAACTTCCCTAAATCCTTATTATGACAAATTTATAAGATGGCAGTTCAGAAAGCTGAAAAAGAAAGGATATGTTGTAAAAGGAAAGCATCCTGTTGTATGGGATCCAAAAACAAATATGCCTGTAGGAGATCATGACAGGGTAGAAGGAGAGGGTGAAGTGCCTCAGGAATTTGTTCTGCTTAAATTTAAGTTTAATGATGAGTATATAATAGCAGCTACACTAAGGCCTGAAACAGTTTTCGGTCAGACTAATCTTTGGGTTAGTCCTGAAACAGAATATACAAAGGCAAAAATCGGAAAAGAAGTATGGATAATAAGCAGGCAATGCGCTGAAAAGCTAAAGCAGCAGGACAAGAATGTTGAGATTATTGGAAGCATAAAAGGAAAAGAGCTTCTTGGAAAATATGCAAAAGCTCCGGCTATAAAAAGAGATATAGTAATTTTGCCAAGCTCATTCTGTGACCCTAGTAAAGGCACTGGAATTGTTACTTCTGTTCCAAGCGATGCGCCGGATGATTATATTGGGCTTAGGGATTTGTGGGAAAATAAGAAAGAATCTGAGAAATATGGAATAAACTTTGATGATGTTAAGAAAATAAAAGTTATTCCGATAATAGACTCGGAAGGCCTGGGTGATAAGGCAGCTGTAAAAGTTGTTGAGGATATGCAGATTAAGAACCAGAATGAAAGGGTAAAGCTGGAAAAGGCAAAAAAGATTGTCTATAAAAAAGGATTTTATGAAGGCAGGATGAACAATAACTGCGGAAGATACTCAGGCATGAAAGTTGAGAAAGCCAAAGACAAAGTAAAAGGCGAGCTTTTAAAAAATAAAGAAGCTGAGCTGTTTTATGAATTAACTGGAAAGGTTGTCAGCAGGAGCCTTACTGAATGCATAGTAAAGATAGTCAGCGACCAGTGGTTTATAAAATACAGTGATGAAAAATGGAAGAAAGATGTTCATAAAGCCTTAAAGGATATAAAGCTTTACCCTGAATCGGTGAGAGAGCAGTTCTCTTATGTTATTGACTGGCTGAATGACTGGGCATGCACCAGAGAATATGGATTAGGAACAAGGCTTCCTTTTGATGAGCAGTGGCTGATAGAATCATTGTCTGATTCAACAATCTATATGGCTTACTACACAATAGCTCATTTGATTAAAAACTTGGATATAAATGATGTCGGGGACGAGCTTTTTGACTATGTTTTTCTGGGAAAAGGCAAAGGAAAAAAAGAATGGGGCAGGCTGAAAAAAGAATTTGACTATTGGTATCCGCTTGATTTCAGAAACTCCGGAAAAGACCTTGTCCAGAACCACCTAACTTTTTTTCTGTTTAATCATGCGGCGATATTTCCGAAAAAAAACCTCCCGAAATCCATTGGTGTCAATGGCTGGGTTAGGGTAGAAGGCCAAAAGATGTCAAAGTCTCTTGGCAACATGATTCCGCTTAGAGAGATGAGTGAGAAATTTGGGGCTGATGCTTCAAGGCTTACAATACTTAATGGAGGGGAAGGAATGTACGATCCAAACTGGGATTCTACGTTTGCTAAATCCCTTAACTCAAAATTCAAGAGTATATCATGCATGATTCTGGAAAATTACGGAAAAGGCAGAGAAGACATTAAAAATTCAGATAAGTGGCTTGAATCCTGCCTGAACAAAATCATATTAGAGACTACTGAATTTATGGAGCAGACATTGTTTAGAAGCGCAATACAAAAAATATTTTTTGAGCTTTCATCAATTATAAAAACCTACTTATCAAAGGCAGAAAAGCCCAATAAAAAGATATTTGCAAAAGCCGCTGAATCATATATAATTATGCTAAGCCCGTTCTGCCCCCATTTTTCTGAGGAGATTTGGGAAAAAATAGGAAAGAAAGGATTTGTAAGCATTGAGAAATGGCCCGAATCTGAAAAAGCAAAGATTGATGAAAAGCTTTCAGAGCAGGAACAAAAAATAGATAAGCTTGCTTCTGATATAAATAACATAACAAAATTAGTAAAAGAAAAGGGAGAAGAAGTAAAAAAAGCATATGTTTATCTTCTTCCGAATGAAAAGGATTTTTATTCTGAAAATCTAAAATTTATTGAGAAAAAGACTTCTTTGCAGATAGAAATCTTTGCTGTGAATGACAAGGAAAAATACGACCCTGACAATAAATCCGGAAAAGTAAAGCCTGGAAGGCCAGGTATATATCTTGAATAATATTCATCTTGAGAAATCCCCGTTAGTTTGAATAATCTTTATCTTAGACCCTTGCTGTAAACTCTCCATGTAAATGCCATTTTTCCGATTTTAAACAAAGGATTAGTTATATCAAGGTTTGTATCAGCTAGCTGTGAGCCTGAGCCTTGCTTAATTTCATAACTTAAAGCATTTTTAGCTGTTTCGATATAAAGCCTGGCGTCTATCGCCGATTTTCTATATTCTTTCTCTACACCAAGAATCAAAATCCGCATGCTTTGAAATCCCTTTTCCTTAAACCTTTTCTTTATATTGCTGAAAATAGAAATATCCCTCTTTAAGTCATGATAATTAATAAAATTCCTTGAAGGCTTCATTGAAGAATTTCTAGTATAATTAGATTGGTCATACTCTTCTATAGCTTCATTTATATTGGGCAAGCTGACAGAAACCCCTATGGGCTTTTTATCTTTTTCAGCTATGAAAATCAATTCCTCCAAGGCTATCTTTTTCAATCCTGAAGCAAGACTATACATTTCATTATCTGTCATCTTTACAAACTGCGGATGATTCCCCTGGCTCCAGGCATTGTTGTATAAGTTCTTGATTATATCGATCTCTTTCTTCATATCTTTAAAATTTATATTCCTTATATTGAATCCGTTCTTGATATGGCATCTTTTTGTGCCTAAAAGCCTTTTAATAATGGCTTGGGACTTTTTCATATATGCATTTGACAAGTACTCATCAGTCTGCATGCTATACCAGTCATTTTCCTTTTCAAAACCAAATGATTCGAAAAACTTCTGATAATAAGGGGGATTGTAAGGCTCCATGAAATAAGGCTTTTTTTCAAAGCCATCAATAAGAAGGCCTATTTCACCATTTGCATTAAACTTTGCAGGCCCATTTACTTTTTCACAGCCCTTTTCATTAAGATATTGTACTCCATTATCTATAATCTGCTCTGCAACATACCTGTCTTCTATTGATTCAAAGAGGCCTATCCAGCCTGTATTTTCATTATTCTCTTTATTGTAGTTATGGTCAATAAAAGCCATTATTCTTCCTACAGGCTCATCATCCTTGTATGCTGCAAAGTATTTAATCTGGGCATGATCAAAAAAAGGGTTTCTGGATATTAAGCCGGGAATATTCCATTTTGGGTTTAAATCGGATATTTCCTGCATAAACAAAGGAAAAACCTTGTTAGATTCCTTGCTTTTATACCAAGGAATATAAAAAGGAACATTAACAAACTTCTTAAGTTTATTTAGAGAAATTGAAGATTTCACTCCTGGAATGTATTCTCCAAGAACTTTCATTTCAATGTCAGACATGGTTGAGGGATAATTATATTATATATATGTTTAATGCTTTTTTTGCTTTTAACAAATGAATTATAAAAAATATTAATTATAAAAAAATACGCCGAGGGTGGGACTTTCAAACCAAAGCTTTTGCTTAAGGTATTTGAACCCACGTGCCCCGAAGGACAGTAGATTAGCAATCTTACGGTTCTTAAGAATTACTTAGGAATTACCGCAATGGCCAGGCTATGCGACCTCGGCTTGGATATTATAATGACCATGTTTTTTCCAAAACATATATTTATTTAAATGCTTTGTGTTTTTAGGAGAAATTTCTCTCATGAATTTTTCTAGATTATCAATGCCTGCCAAACAAAGGCTATAATGCCTTTTTCCCCAAATATAAGGTCTATAATTCAATTTCTTTAATAAGAGGTATAAGTCATTCCTTAATAGTTTAGATGCGAAAGTAAACTCTATTTTTGGATAATCATGATTAATATTTTTGTTAATTTTTTCAAATCTTAGACAACCATCTGTATCAAACAATCCCCTAATAAAAGAGAATTGAATATCTCTTTTTGATTTTTTTATATATTCTGGTATTCTAACAGTGTAAGTTTTACAGCCTGACTGAAAACCATAAAAAATAAAGAAATTAGTTACTTGTTTTTTACTGGTTTGTACACCATAACATCCATTTTTTCCTCCACTTCTAAATTTCGGATTAAAAATTAGACCACTAAATATTGATTCAAGAAGTTTTTTTACATGACTGTAATATTCTTTTTCATTAAGACCTCCACGAAGTTCCCAAACTAAATTTCTTTTTGTTTTATATAATGTCCCATCTCCTGTATGCATTCCAATTAGTTCTGCAGTTTTTAAATCCAAATTATTTAACATTCTAAATCACAAGGCTTTTTATCTGAACTTATGTAAATTATTTTTCTTTAAATAAATTGTTCGAGAATGTCTAGTGGTTTATCCAATAATTATGAATAATATTCAAGAAAAATATAATTTAATAATTTAGATTTTTTAGTGATTTAAAATAATTTAAAAAATTTGCCAGACTATGCGACCTCGGCATAAAAGAAAAGAAAAATGCTTTGTGTTTTTATATCTTTTTCTTTTTATTGCTAATTTTGTTTTTATTAAATATTAGTTAATTATATAAACCCTTTTATAGAATATAAAGGTATGAAAAAAAATTTTGCAATATTTTTAATTATCTTATTGTTTTTTATATCTTTAAGTTTTCATTCTGCTTTTGCCATAGACGAAGAGATTTTTTATGTGGAAAGCCTTGATATATCATTAAGCATTGGATCAAAAATAAATATAGTGCCAAGAAGCCCTAGCTATACTTTAAGCTATGTCCAGGCCTCTCTTTTTCTGTTTCCTAGAGAAACATGGAGGCAAAAAATAAGCAGCATAAGAATTGAGCCCGAATCTGAGCTAAAAGAAGATGAAATAATATTCAGATGGGATTCTCCCAAAGAAAGAGTGCTAAGATATAGTGCAGTCTCTGAGATAAGAACTTATAACAAATTCAATGAAATAAGAACAAAAGTTGATTTTCCCATAAAAAGCCTCGAAAAGGAATATTTGCCATATACAGAAGAAACAGAGCTCATAGATATAAATGATGATATAATTTCGGTTGCAACAAGCCTTGCTGAGGGTGAAGATGACTTGTTTTTTGTCGTGAGTAAATTGGGATGGTGGGTTAACCAGAATATAAAGTACAGCTTAAGCACCCTTACAGCAGAAGCATCTCAAAAATCAAGCTGGGTTATGGAACATAAAGAAGGTGTATGCGATGAGCTTACCAATTTATTCATATCGATGTGCAGGTCCCTTGGAATACCTGCAAGGTTTGTTTCGGGATATTCCTATACAAATTCCCCTTTATTTGATTCTGAATGGGGAGCCCATGGATGGGCAGAAGTATACTTTCCAGGCTATGGTTGGGTTCCTTATGATGTAACTTATGGCCAATTTGGTTATGTTGATGCTGGGCATATAAAGCTTAGGCATGGAAAAGACTCTGGAAAAAGCAGTATTATCTATAATTGGCAGGGAAGAAATGTTGATATTAAAACAAACCCTTTAGTAATAGAGGCAAAGATAAACAGCAAAGGAAACATTCTAAATCCGCTTCTTGAAATGGAAGCAAGGCCTATTATAAGAGAAACCGGCTTCGGGTCCTATAATCTTATAGAA
>PXDW01000068.1 GCA_003564925.1 Candidatus Woesearchaeota archaeon
AGTTAAGATGATTTCCACAGAAACTACTGAAGGAGAACAATTTTTTAATATAGGGGGAATTGGAGCGATTTTGAGATTTAGGGTTTGAGCCCAGGAATTTTTATGCAATCAAATGCAATAATACTTATAAATTATTTAATGATTTTTTTGTAATTGATAAAAGAGTATAAAATTCAATTTTAGAAAATGATGGCATTACCTAATTATTTTGGACCAATGGCTTTTGGATTGAAGATGGGGGTTGTAACTCCCGGAATTGATTTAGAGGGTGAAATATTTAACTTAGTTAAACGTTGCAATGAGGACGGATTTCTTGATAATGGGGATGTTGTTTGTGTGACAGAATCTATTGTAGCGCGTGCTCAGGGAAATTATGTTAGTGTGGACGAAGTGGTCGAACAAATTAGACATAAAATGAACTTATCTGAAAGGGCCGAATTAGGGGTTGTTTTTCCTATTGTGAGCAGAAACCGTTTTTCAATGGTTTTGAAATCTATCGCAAGATCTACTCAAGAAGGCATGGTTGCAGTTCAGTTTTCTTTTCCTTATGATGAGGTTGGCAATCCCATTATTTGTCCAGATTTTGCAGAAGGTTTGGAAAAAGAATTGATTACTATCGAAGATATTGGTGATAGAGGATTTAAACATCCTTTAACAAATATCGATTATTTGAAATTTTATAAAGAGGTGATAGAATCTGAAGGTGCAACCCCAGAAATTTTTTTGTGCAATGATCCGGCCTATATTGTAAATCTAGATGTTGAAGGCGCAATAGCTGCAGACATTCATAATAGGAAAAAAACAAAAGAAAAAATAAAAGAAAGGTTGGAAAATTGTATAACTCTTGATGAAATATGTGACAAGGGGGAGGTTTATTCTGAATGGGGCCTTTTAGGTAGCAATATGTCTAGTGAAAGTTTATTGAAACTTGCTCCAAGAGAGGGTTATTTTTTTGTTGAAAGCTTGCAAAAACGCATAAGGAAGGATATTGGAGTTGAGACAGAAGTTTTAATTTATGGAGATGGCGCTTATAAAGATCCAAGTAGTGGAATCTATGAATTGGCAGACCCCCTTGTTGTTTTGGCACAAACAAAAGGATTGAATTTTCTTCGTAAAGGTTTCAAGTATAAGTATGTAGCAGATGTTTATTTGAATGAAAAAGGAAAAAGTCGCGAAGAAGTCGAAAAAATTATTGAAGAAAAAAGAAATTCAAAAAGATTGGAAGATTTAATGGAAGAAGAGGGAACAACCCCTCGTAAAATGGGGGATCTCTTGGGAAGCCTAGCTGATTTAGTTAGCGGTTCTGCGGATGTTGGAACACCAGTAGTTTTGGTGAAAAACTTTCTTAGATAGTTGGAAAATTTTTGTTTGTTGAATCTTCAAAAACTTTAAAACAAGTAAAAGTTTATTCTTTTTATGGGAGAAAAAGAGGATTCACTTCACGAAAGAAAAGATGTCAAAAAAATTGAGGCAATTCTATTTATTGCAGGGAGGTTTCTAGATTTAAAAGAGCTTGTGGCTTTATCTGATTTGAATCCTTTAACTATAAAAGAAATTTTGGCCCTCTTGGAAAAAGAATATCAAGAAAGAGATTCTTCTATAAAACTGGTTAGAAAAAACAATCTTTGGAAGATGGATGTTGACGATGAACATTCCTATCTTGCTAATCGGCTCGCGACAGGTTCTTCCGAGTTTTCTGGAGCCGAAAGAGAAACACTTGCCATTATTGCATTTAAACAACCAATAAAGCAATCTGTGTTGGTAAAAATAAGGGGAAATAAATCTTATGACCATATAAAAAGATTTTTCGAATTGGGGTTGATTAAAAAGAAAAAAATGGGACATACTTATGAATTGAGTTTAAGCGAAGAATTTTATAATTATTTCAATGTAAGTAAAGAAGGAACAGTTAGTGGAAGGTGATTTAAACATGGCAGAATTTATTACTTTAGTTTATCTTTTCTATATGTTTGTTGCTCTGTATTTTTTACTGCTCTTTATAATGACGTTTCTTTTTAATAGGAGGGAACTGTTTTATGTTCCAAAAATATCTAAGGATTACACTTTAAGTGTACTTGTTCCTTCTTATAATGAAGAAAAAAGTCTTGAAGGAACTGTTGAATCTCTTTTAAAATCTGACTATAAAAATATTTTAGAGATAATAATCATAAATGATGGAAGTTCAGACAATACACTCAAGATAGCTAAAAGATTGAAAGATACTTATGAAATAGTCAAGGTTTTAGACAAACCAAACTCTGGAAAGGCAGACTCTTTGAATAAAGCTATTAAATTTGCAAGAGGGGAATTAATTGCTGTTGTTGATGCAGATTCTTACCCTAGCGAAAACGCAATTTCCTCAATGATTGGGTTTTTTGATGAAGGGGATGTTGGTGCGGTTACTACGAGAGTTCAAGTAAGAAATCCTAAGAAATTTATTCAAAAATTACAATCTATTGAATATAAAGTCATAGCCTTTACAAGAAAAATGCTTGGTTTTTTGGATGCAATTTATGTGACTCCCGGACCTCTTGCAATATACAAGAAATCTGCCCTGGAAAAGATAGGGGGGTTCGATACTAAGAATATGACTGAAGATATAGAAGCTACTTGGCATTTAATTCATGATGGATATAAGATAAGAATGTCATTTGCGCCAAAGGTTTTGACAGTAGCTCCAGATACTTTTAAGAAATGGTTTAAGCAAAGAATTCGTTGGAATATTGGGGGCTTCCAAACAATATCAAAATACAAAGGGTGTTTTTTTAAAAAAGGTATGTTGGGTTCTTTTATATTGCCTTTTTTTGTTGTTTCTCTTGTGTTAGGGGTTGTTGGTTTGGCTATTTTTATATATCGGTTCTCAAGAAGGGTTTTAGTATATTATCTTTCTACAAAGTATACTTTAGAGGCAGAAGTTGCGCTCTTAGTATTAGAAGATATTAGTATTCATCCCTCGGTTTTACATCTTTTTGGGATCTGTTTGTTTTTTGCGGGATTAGCATTTGTTTTGTTTGCTTTAAACAAGGTTGAAGATAGGTTAAAAATTAAAAGGGAAAATATATTTACTGTTTTGTTTTACTCTTTGATATATGCTTTATTGTATCCGATAATTTTAATAACCTCTGGGTACAAATTATTAAAAGGGGAATATTCTTGGAGATAACATGCTTAAGGATAAAAGACACGTGTTTTGGCAGGCATTAGTGGTGACTGTCTTCATTTTTGCATTAGGGGTTGTATTGGGGGTTTTTTTTGAACAAACGAGATCGGATAAGATAAATGTTATGTTTCATGATTCAGAAGTTTCCCTTTATGATTCTTTTGCATTGTCTGAAGGTTTAGGAATGTTTAATGTCAGTTGTGAAGTTGCAGAGTCTTTTTTGATTGATTTTGCAGATAAGGTTTATGAAGAATCTAAACTTTTGGCAGAGTATGAAAAATCTGCTAAAATATCTAATTCATTAAAGTCTTTGTATAGAAAATATGATGTTTTGAGAACGATTCTTTGGGTAAATACAATTAAGGTTAAGGAAAGATGTGACATAAATACTGTAGTTTATCTGTATCAAAGAGACACTGAAGAAATTGAAACTAGTGCAAGGCAATCAGCCATTTCAAGAACACTTGGGGAACTCAAAAGACAAGAAGGCAATACTTTTATTTTGATTCCAATTGCCGTAGACCAAGATATAGCCTCTTTAGATTATATGCTTGAAGGATATAAAATTGATTCTTTTCCGATTGTTGTAATAAATGAGAAACATCTTATCACAGAAATAATTTCAATTTCCGATTTTGAAAGATATCTTAATGGATAGCCTTCTTTTTTCTTTTTTTATGCTTTTTTATTTGGATGAACTGTAAATATGAGACTGCTGATGCTAGGAGCATTGTCGCCCCAAGCAGTTCTAGACTTTCTTCCAATAAAAAATCTTTCAAGCGGTATGTAACATTTAGGTTATGAGGGTCATCCTCTAATAGATTTAGGTCTGTTTTTTCATAAATATGTTTTAATTCATCACCCCCCATCCATTTTGATGTAGTGAAATTATACATAACTCCTCCAATGTACCACCCTCCATCAATTAAGTCTGCTGGACCAGATATAAATGCTGCAGCTCCATAAAAAATAAACCCTAAGGCAAGTAGGATTACTGTGACTTTACTCTTTTTGATATATTTCCCATATTTTATTACCGCAAAAATAGGTATTGCAGCCAACACAAGAAAATAAAATGTTTCTGCAATTCTAAGGTAAAAGAAACTTAATCCTAGTTGTTCATAAAAAAGGTAGTCTCTTAAATCACCTGCATCTTCCATTAACATAAACATTCCTGCTACAGCAAATAATAACCAGAACATAGCTTCTTTTCCCCTTTTTCTTTCTCTTAGTATCCCTGTAAGATACGCACTAAAAATTATTAGCAGTCCTAAAAATAACCATTGGAGCATTTCTATTGGACCTCCTTCTGTGAATAGCCTATTCCAAAGCAGAGGTATAAAAGTATCCGCATAAATTTCTCTTGTTCCGAAAAAGTTTTTTATGTCAGATATATAGATTAGGACATAAGATAAACCAAGAAATCCAAGACCAATTATTAATATGTGTTGATATTTTAATGAGAACTCTTTAAAATTCATTTTTGGTTTGTACTCTCTCTTAAAACAAATTCCATTTAAAAATATTTTCTTATTTTTTTGGATTCGTAAGATTTATTATCTGGCTTTTTTTTAATACAATATGAATAAGAAAAGGAATTTTTTCTTGAATAGCATAGCGATAATTTTAATCTTGATGGGGATTTTTAGGTTTTTTCAAGTCGTTGTTATAGCAAATGATTTTCCGAGATATTTTTGGTTTTGTAATTTTTCTCCTTTGATTTTGGGGCTTGCGATTTATTTTAGAAATTCTTTTGTTCTAATTGGGCAGTTTTCGGTTTTGTTTCTTGGCCAAATTTTTTGGACGATTGATTTGATTTATTTTGTTTTTTTGAAATCTTTTTTGTTTGAAGATGTGGCTAGATATATTTTAAATGAACCTTTAATTTCTCAGATAGCAACTTTTAGCGTTCACGTTTTTGTTTTGCCTTTGGCCATCATTGCGATATTTCTAATTAGGAAGGAAAGTAAAAATGCATGGATGTTTTCGTTTATTCTTTTTGCATTATTACTTCCGATAGTTTTTTATTATGGTGCAGAATATAATTTGAACTTATTTTATAGTCACAGGATTGAATATCTTCCAGAGTTTCCTTTACATTCCCTAACTTTTCCTCTTGCTTATATTTTTGTAGTTGTTCTTCCTTTAAGTTATTTGATGAATTTTTTAATTAGGAAATTTAATAAAAAGAAATAAGCTTGTTTGAAAAAACTCCTGCATCATTGCAATGGTAAACTTTTCTGGTCATTTGGTTAAGGTAAACTTTGATCGAAAGATTATATTCTTTTAGCAATTTTTTATTTTCTCTTGATATTGCTAAGTGGGGGGGTTTGAATAGTTCTGGTTTGAAACCAAAACAATCTTCGAATATTTCTATAGATTCTTCAATTTGATCTCTTGTTATCTCATTATTGTATTCCTTATATTCATGTTTATATCCGTGGAGGGCGAGAGTTTTGTTTAAAGACAATATTTTTTCACACCATTCAGGGTAATCAGATATTTTTTCACCTTGATATTTAGGAATTACATAGAGTACTTTAGGGGCATATTCTTCTATCTCAGGGCAGCTAATTAAAGGGTGAATGTCATCTATTTCTGAAGGAAGGATAATCCTAGTAAGCATAATAAGCAATATTATTGAAACGATAATTAATCCGGCTATCAAAAACAAACTTCTTTTTTGTTTTTTCATAATTAATTTTGTGGTTGATTATTTTAATATCTTTGGCACATCGAAATAATCTTTTGAGAACCTAAATATTAAAAAATAAATTTATCTTTTATTGGGAATGGATTGTTATTTTTGTGAAGCTTCTGGAAGTAAAGTTAGAATTTCGGAAGTCATTTCTTCAAAAGGGATTGTAGGTGCTTGTGATTTGTGTATATTTAAGGAGAATTTACCTGTTCTAAGAAGACCAACGACATTTCAGCTTAAGGAAGCGGAAAGACCAAATAGAGTTTATGATGCACTTTCTTCTGCAAGAAAAAGCAGGTTTAAAGAAGGGTTTCAACCAAAAATGAATCCTGAAGATGTTACTCTAAAAGATCTTGTGGACAAGAATTATGAAAAGTCTGTGAAAAAAGATTTGGGGCCTCGGCCGGATTTAGTTGAAAATTTTCATTGGGTTATCATGAGGGCAAGAAGTCTTAAGAAACTAAGCCATCAGCAGTTGGCAAGGGAAATTTCTGAGTCTGAGGTTGCAGTAAAACTTGCAGAAAAGGGAATCCTTCCTGAAGATGACTATCGGCTTGTCAATAAAATTGAGGGTTTTTTAGGAATAAAGATTGTGAAAAACAAGATTGAAGGCTCTATGGTTTATGAGAAGCAACCTGCAAGAATTATAGATTTTAATCCTGTGGAGGTTCAAAATTTGACTATTGCTGATTTACAAAAGATAAAAAAAGAGAGGGAATCTCTTGAAAATGTACGATCTTTAAATGAATCAGAATCTTTTGAGGGCGATTTTGATGAAGATTTGTTTGACGAAGATTCTAAATAGGGATTTTCACTTTTTGTTAAATGGGAAAAACATTTTTTAAAGGGTTTTTGATGGGGGTTTGTGATACAATCCCTGGAATTTCTGGAGGAACTATTGCGTTTATTACAGGTATTTATCATCGTTTGGTGGAATCTGTAAAAAATTTTTCTTCAAGAAACTTCTATAATTTTGTAAAGTATAAATTTCAAGGAAAAAAATCCAAGGTTAAATCTTCATATAAAAAATTAGATTTTTTATTTTTGATAACTGTTCTTTTTGGAGTGCTTTTGGGAATTTTGATATCTTCAAGAATCGTCAAGGGTCTGCTCGAAAATCAATATATTTTTGTTTTGTCTCTTTTTACAGGCTTAATATTTGCTTCTTGTTTTGTTATATTCAGAGAAATAAAAAATCATAAGTTAAAGAATAGTGTATTTTTATTGGTTGGAATATTTTTGGGTGTTTTGGTTACTTTAGCTTCTCCAGTTAGTGTGACTTCCCCTAGCCATTACTATTTGTTCTTAGGGGGTTTTCTTGGTGCAAGTGCAATGTTTTTGCCAGGAATTTCGGGAGCATTTATAATCTTTGTAATGGGCATTTATGAATTTATTTTGGACGCTTTGAATGATATTTCTGGAAATATTTATCCTTTGGCAATTTTTTCTTTAGGTATTTTAATGGGGATTATAGTCATTTCAAGAGTTGTATCATATTTGTTTAGGAAAGACAAATGTAAAACTCTTTACTTGCTTTTGGGCTTGGTTGTTGGTTCTTTATTTTTACCTGTTGGAGAAATTTTTGGGAATGTTTCGTCAGATGAAGTTTTAGTTTTTCCAATTCTTACCCTTTTGTTTTTAACAGGAATTTTTATTATTTTGATTCTTCAATTGTTTGAAAAGAAAAGTAAGGAAAAATTGATTGAAGTTTCTGAGTGAGAGGGTTCGCGGAAAACTTTATAAACCGATTTGATGAATTCTTATTATGGTAGTAACTGTTTTGAAAGGCTCTAAAAATGAAGCAGAAATTCAACTTGAAAATTTGACATTGGCGGAGCTTTTGAGGGTTTATTTGAATGAAGATTCTGATGTTGTTTTTGCTGCGTGGAAGAGAGACCACCCTTCTGAAAAACCTATTTTAAAGATTGAAACTAAGGGGAAAGTGGTCAAGAAAGCAATTAATGATGCAATTTCTTTGGCAAAAAAGGAACTTATAAGAATTGAAAAAGATTTTGAAAAGGCAAAATAATCTTTATTTTTATCATAATAATCCTTATTAATTCTGAAATTTGTTTTTAATTTATATGGAACCTGAAACATCCCAAAATTCTGAAATAATTGAAAGAATCTCTGCAGGAAGTTTTGATTTGAATGGTTGGCTTTGTGGGGGTTATGAAAAAGGTATTATAACTATGATTGCTGGACCTCCCGCAAGTGGAAAAACAAATTTTGCTTTGTTGGCTGGATGCAGTGTTGCAAACAAAAAAAATAAAGTCATCTTTATAGATACTGAAGGGGGATTTTCTGTTGAAAGGGTCAAACAAATTGTTGGTGAAAATTATGAAGAAATTTTAAAAAATATTTTGATACTTAATCCAGTTAATTTTGAAGAGCAAAAGAAAATTTTTTCCACGTTATTGAATCAAGCAAAAAGGGAAAATGTCAGCGCGATAATAGTTGATGGCATGGCGATGCTTTATAGATTAGAGTTGGGTGATGCAGCAAAATCACGAGACGATGAAAAAGTTAGGGGCATAAACAGAGAGGTTGCCAAACAGATGAGGGTTCTTGCCGAAATCTCAAGGAAACAAAATTTACCCATAATTATTACAAATCAAGTTTACAATGAGTTTTTGTCAGAAGAAGATTGGAAAAAGGGAATCAAGCCTGAAGCGAATATTGTAGGGGGGGATTTATTCAAGTATTGGAGTAAAACAATTATTGAATTAAAGAATTCGGGAGGGAGGAGGAAAGCGATTTTGTTAAAACATAGGAGTCTTCCTGTGAAAGAAATGGGGTTTGAAATTAAGGACAAGGGGATTTTTCGCAAAGGATGGTTGTAGCACTAGAAGGTAGTTCCGAAATAATATAAACTTTAATATGTTATTTCAAATATGGATAATATAAAATTTGAGGCGATAAAA
>PXDW01000056.1 GCA_003564925.1 Candidatus Woesearchaeota archaeon
ATGTGAAAGCTACAACTCATGAAAGCGCAGGTGGTGGAAGCTTTATATTGCAAACAGAACTTGGAGGAACGAGCAATAGAAGAGGAGATGATTTTATTATTAATATATCAAAGATTGGGTCAGAAAATGATTGGGATTATATATCAACTTCTAGCCTGATAAACTATATAACTTATAAAAACACCACTACAAACGGAACATTTTCATTCTCTATTAATGATAATTCAACTTCTTCTTATGGAACAGGATATACAAGACTTGTACCTTCGGGAAACAACAGCAATCTTGGAAGAGCTAGAGTTATTGCACATATAAATTCAACTTATGCTGAATACGACCTTGAATTAACTCTTGAAAGTTATGCTGATTTTTTAACAGTTAAGGTTAAGAATTTTAATAAAAAATAGATAGAAAATGCCTTATAAAAATATAAAATTTGAAATAAATGCAGTACCACGGATAGTGGAAATACCGGACTTTGAAGATGAGCGTGAAGTAAACATACGCTATCCTTTGATAGAGCCATATGCATATGCGCATATATTCTGGGACCAAAGAGAACAAGAGTTAATTTATACAATTGAAGAGCCAGTCCTTAACAAAACTGAAAAAGAGATCTTGAAGCTTGTTCAGCTTGCAATGGAAGAGATGATCGATGTAAGCTTTTCAAATGTATCTAAAGCCGATTTTGTTATTAAATATCTTGAAAAGAATGTCCAATCAATACTTGTGGAACTTGGAACAAAAGTATCTGAAGACACTTACAAAAAAATAATGTATTATGTGTTTAGGGATTCTATAGGTTTAAATGAGATAGAGCCCTTGCTTAAGGATTATTTTATAGAAGATATAGAATGCAATGGCTTTGGTTTTCCGATTTATATTGTTCACAGAAAATTTGAAAATGTAAAAACAAATATAATATATGATTCAAGCAAAAAGCTTACAGATTTTGTTGAGAAGCTTGCGCAGAAATGTGGAAAATATATTTCATATGCAAAGCCCCTTCTTGATGGGGCTCTGCCAGATGGCTCAAGAGTTAACGCCACATATACAGAAGATATAACAACAAGAGGGCCAACTTTTACAATAAGAAAATTTACAACAGATCCCTGGACACCAATACAGCTTATAAACTTTGGAACAGCATCTCCTGAGGTTTTTTCCTACTTATGGTACGCAATAGAACATAAATTCAATATTATTGTAATTGGGGAAACCGCCTCAGGAAAAACAACTTTCCTTAACAGCATACTTCATTTTATAGAGCCAGATGCAAGAATATGCTCAATAGAAGATACAAGAGAACTGAATATAGCTCACGAAAACTGGATGCCTTCTGTTGTAAGAAGCGGATTTGGTATTCCAAATGTACTTGGAAAAGAATACGGTGAAGTTAGCTTATTCGACTTATTAAGAGAGTCTTTCAGGCAGAATCCTGATTATTTGGTTGTCGGAGAGATACGTGGAAAAGAGGCGTATGTGTTATTTCAGGGAATGGCTTCCGGACATCCAAGCTTTGGAACTTTCCACGCCGGTTCTATTGAAACAATGGTGCGTAGATTAGAAACCCCACCAATTAATTTGCCTGCTTCTTTGGTTGAGTCTGTTAATATTGTTTGTGTTGTGACGCATATAAAAGAAAAAGGAAAAAATGTAAGAAGGCTAAAAGAGCTTCTAGAGATAAAGGATGTTGAAATTGGAAAAATAGGAAAAGTAAATTATAATAGAGTTTTTGAATGGGATCCTATAAAAGATGAGATTAGTTTGCTTGATGTTCCTTCACTTGTTTTAAATAAAATAATAAAAAACACAGGGATAAGCCCTGAAGAGCTTAACAACGAGCTAAGAAACAGGGCTTTGCTCCTTAATGAACTAGCTTCAAGAAAAATTACAAATTTTAGGCAATTCAAAAGAATAGTAAAATTATATATATCTGATAAAGAGCAGATATTAAACCAGTTTTTGGCAAGGTAAATATAAAATGATTGAAGAAATAAAAGAAAACAACGAAAAGATATCTCTTCTTATTGACTTATATGAAAACCTAAAAAGCAAAAAAATAGAAAGCAAAGAAGAGGAAGAAACAATAAGGCTAAAAATGGGTGTTATAAAGGAGCAGATATTAAAATCAACTTTTAAAATAAAAAAATCATTAAACAAATTGTTGTTGGATATTTAGGCTAATTGCTTAATATTCATAAAATATTATAATTCCATTATAATAGATGATATATAGAGGGTGCTTTTATGCTTCAGGATATTAAAGAATACTGCAATGAAATAAGCCAATTAGCTCAAGAGCTTGAGACCTATGAAAGCTATAAAGAGCAGGTAGAATATGACCTTAAAGAGCTTGAAAATAAATACCAAAAAAGCAAATATTCATACAAAGAATACTCAAATATTAAATCTAAGATACTCAAAGGAAAAACTAAAAAAGGCCTTTTCGAATATTATAATGCTTATATTTTATCACTAATAAAAAAGATTGATTTTCTCAATACCCAGATATTTTCTGAGGTCTATACGGGCAAGGCAATTGCAGAAAGGCTGGCTAAAGAAGTTCTAGCAGAAGCTCCACAATTAGAAGAAAAAACTAAAAAAACAGCCAAAAAAGAGATAAAAAAGATAACACCTATATTGACAAAATCTGAAATAATCGATAATGTAAAAACAAATATCGAAAGTGTAAAAAAAGACGCAAAGGAATCTCCTACAGCTTATATTCCAAGATTAGAAGAAGAGATGAGGTTAAAGCCAAAAAAAGAAAAAGTAAAAGCATTTTCCAGAACGCAAAGCCTGAGGCCATTAGATTTGGGTTTTGACAAGTTAAAAAGTGCTGAAATGCCTAAGCCATTGCCGAAAAGAAGCCTTGATGTTCCGTCCCCAAAAAAAGGAATAATATCAAAGATTTTCAAGACAACAAAAAAGAAAACCTTGTTTGATGAGCTACAGGAAAAAGAAGAAATAAAGCCAGCTCCATTAAAACTAAGCGGAATACTTAATATAGACTTTATTAAGAACCTTAGGTCAAGAATAAAAGAAAAGTCAGAATTCTTAAGTGATGAGACAAAAATAACTCCAACTATATTAAAAGTTAAAGGAAGTGAATATGAAGAGGAATTAAAGACCGGAATAAGTCCGACATTAATGACCCTCCAGGCAGAAAAAATAAAGAATATACTTCTTCATAAAAAAGTTAAAGTTTACAGCCCAAGCTCGATTGGGTTTATTGCGAATATTTTTGTAAGAAGAATAGTCCTTAACTTAATGGATAAGTTTCCAAGATTTTTCAAAGATTTTTATTTTACATTAAGGTATGCAAACATAAAAATGCTTTCCAACACCTATGTTAATATAATGGTTTTTATAAGCATACTTTCTTTTCTTGTCATGTTTCCTTTATCATTCATAATATTGAGCTTCCGAGATAGTACCTTTGCAGTTAATTTATTCAGCGCCCTATTTTTGGGTGTAGCTGCTTCAGGAGTATCCTTTGGGTATTTTTATTATTCACCGAATTTAAAGATAAATAAAAGAATAAGATCTATAAATACAAACATGCCTTTTGCTATTGATCATATGTCATCCGTTGCAAGTTCAGGTGTTCCTCCTGCGACAATGTTTAAGTTAATAGCTGATTCAAAAGAATATGGAGAAGTTTCTGTCGAAGTTGAAAAAATATCAAATTACATTGAGTTTTTTGGGTATGATGTTATTACTGCGATGCGTTCGGCAGCCGCAATATGCCCGTCAAAGAACTTAAAGGAATTTTTTGACGGATTCATAAGTACAGTAGAAAGCGGAGGAGACTTAAAGAATTACTTAGGCCAAAAGTCAAAAGAAGCACTATTGTCGTACAGGCTTGAAAGGCAAAAATATGTAGAAGCAGTAAGCACATATTCAGATATATATACAGGTGTGTTAATAGCAGCTCCTTTGTTTTTCATATCTACTCTTGCATTAGTGAGCATGCTTGGGGGAGAAATAGGCGGCCTTCCCATAGGAACTGTTATAGGTATAGGAACATACATTGTAATTCCTGTACTAAATATGCTATTCATAGTATTTTTACAAATGAACCAACCGCAAATTTAAGAAAATGGTAGAATTCAAAAAAGATTATTATATTGGAATAAGCATTGCGATTCTAATTATAATACTTGATATAATATTTTTATATAGGACAAGATGGTTCTTTCCTGTAATAGGCGTTGCAGTTACAATAGGATGGTTTCAGATATGGTATGATGTTTTTACAACACAAAAAGAGCATAGGGAATATGAAGGGAGATTCCTTGACTTTGTGAGAAACTTCACATCCGCATTAAAATCAGGTATGCCTGTCTCGAAAGCTATCGCACATGCTGCAGACAATGACTATGGTCCATTAAGCAAGCACGTCCGAAAGCTCGCAAACCAAGTAGAGTGGTCTATTCCGCTGCATAGGGCCCTTGTAATATTTTCAAAAGCAACTAAAAGTGATGTAATAAAAAGATCTGTTTCGACTGTTATAGAGGCTGAACAGTCTGGAGGAAACATTGAAGATGTTCTGGAATCTATAACAGTTTCTTTGATTGAAATAAAAAAAATAAAAGAAACAAGAAGAGCATCCATACACAACCAGGTTCTACAAAGCTATATAATATTTTTCGTTTTTCTTATAGTTATGGTAATAATACAAAATCTTTTATTGCCTTATATAGCGAACCTGGGTTCGCCTGGAGAAGGCGGATTTGGCGGGGCTGCTATTGAAGCCATTGAAGGAATGCAGATAAGTGCCACAGTAAGTTTTGACTCTTTTCCTGAGTTCATTGATTCATTAGGAGGTTGGTTTGTAAGCCTACAAGGTGTTTTCTTGATGCTTGCCCTTATTCAGGGACTTTTTGCAGGGCTTATAATAGGAAAACTTTCTGAAGGAGAGGTATCAGCAGGATTTAAACACAGTTTGGTTTTGATGTCAATAGCTTTTTTTATTATGACATTAATGCAGGGATAAAATGAAAATAGACATATATTTAGATAAATCAGTTGAAGAAAATGCTTCGTTGTATTTTGAAAAGGCAAAAAAAGCAAAGAAAAAGATAGAAGGAGCAAAAGAAGCAATACAAAATACAGAAAAAAAGCTTGAAAAACTGAAAAAAGAGAAAGAAGAGACTTTACAGAAAAAAACTAAAGAAAAAAAGACCAATAAAAAAGAATGGTTTGAGAAATACAGGTGGTTCTATTCATCCGATGGCTTTTTGATAATTGGTGGAAGAGATGCTACAACCAATGAAATTATAATAAAAAAGAACACAGAACAGAATGATATTGTTTTTCACACAGAGATTGCCGGAAGCCCTTTTGTTGTTGTTAAGTCGGGTGGAAAAAAAATACCTGAAACAACTATGAAAGAGGCTGCAGAGTTTACCGCCAGCTTCTCAAGGGCATGGAAACTCGGAATTCCCTATGCTGAATCTTATTATGTTCTTCCAGAACAGGTAAGCAAAAAGGCCCAGGCAGGAGAATATCTTAAAAAAGGGGCTTTCATGATTTATGGAAAGAAAAACTTCATATCGCCAAAAATAAATATAGCAATTGGGAGATATAAAGGAAAAATAATGTCCGGGCCGGTTTCTGCGATAAAGAAGCACTGCAAAGAATATTTTCAGATTGAGCAAGGGCAGGGAAAGCCGTCTGATGCTGCAAAAATTATAAGCAAAAAGCTAAATGTGAATATAGATGATGTTATAAAAGCATTGCCGCCAGAAAATTGCATAATCAAAAAATAATAATTTTAAAAAAATGCTAAATATGATTTAATATAATCTTAAGATGGAAACTAAAGAATTAAAATCTAAATCAAAACTGCTTAAGCCAGTAATAAGAATAGGAAAAAATGGCATGAGCGAAGAAACAATAAAAGAAATAAAAAAACACCTTAAAAAAAGAAAACTGATAAAAATCAAGATATTGAAAAGCTTTAGGAGTGATAATAAAAAAGAAATAGCAAATAATGCCGCAAAACTAACAGGCTCAAAAGTTATTGATTCTGTAGGTTTTGTCTTTTCTTTGTATAAAGAAAGATGATATAATTTTATAAGAATAAAAAGCATAAAAGCGAAACTCTTATAAACTAATAATCTAATAAAATTAATAGCAACATAGTTTTAAATAGATGCAAAAATAAAAAAGTAGAATAAAAGATGGCTCAAACAAAAGAGGAAGATCCTGTAATCAGTAAGCTGAAGGAGTACGGATTTAAGCAGAGAGAGATGATTGAGCGCTCAAAAGAGCATTTTGACCTTACTGACTATCCTAAGCCTGTAGTTAAACACAGGTTTGTCTACCAGGATAAGAACTTCAGCCTTGAGCAAATATATTATTGGATTCTTAGCTATCTTTTTCATGAAAATGACTATTCTCATGTTGAAAAGATAATTGACACATACGCAGCTGCACAAGCCTCATCTCATTTTGGAATGATGCAGAGCAGATTAAGTGCGCAGCAAAACCAGGTATCTCAATACTTGAAGGGTATAAGTGATATGGTAAAAGGGTTATTTCAGATAGTAAGGGAGTTAAGGATACTTGATGAAAGGCTGCAATATTATAAAGATACGTATGAAGAAAACGAAAATAAAGTAAGTTCCGAGATAGTTTTGAAAGGCCTCTGGGTAGATTTAGTTGAAGGCGGAGCAAAAAACCCAGGTTCTGTATATGGGCTCGCAAAAGAAGTTGGATTTGTTATCCTTCCTGATATATTTTTCAGAGTTCAGGTAAAAAACCCAAAAGAGATAGATGATGTTGTTGCCAAACTAAAATTCAATGAAAAAGTTAAGGAAGTTCTAATAAGAAAATTAAGGCAGTACTATGAATGGAAAACAAGAACTTATCGAGAACTTGAAACAAGAAGGAATTTTGAGATAAAGTACCTAAGGCAGCACTATGACACAATCATGCTGTATATAGACTGGATAAGGCCTTACTTAAGAAATATATCGATGCTGCAGCCAAATGAAAAATTATATGATGTTCCTCAGCTTATATCAAGCTTTGAAGGGGCTGTTTCAGAAATAGAGGTTGTTGTAAAAAAAAAGAAAGGAAATAGCAAATACTGGTCTGTTGTTTTAGCAAACTTCTTTTATACTGTTGAGCCCAAGCTTGATTACCATATGCAGGAATATCAATATAAAGGTCCTGTTCACGTGGGAAAAGTTGATTTAAATTTAAGGGCTTACTCTTGGACTGATGAAGATATAAAAAATTACAAGCAGTACAGGCAGGACCAAAATCTTCAGATATTAAGCAGTATAGACGAGTCCATAAAAGCAGCCCTTGACTCTTTAGGAGAAGAACTCAAAAGATACCTTATTGAAGGCGGAGAGTTGTTTGAAGAAAAAAAGAAGAAAAAGGAAAGCAAAATTGACAAGAATAAACAAATGCTTGCAACTTCATTAGACCCATTTATATCTATTTTCAAAGGATTTGGAGAGATATTCAGCGCCTTTGGGTTTAATAGAATGTTTTCTTTAAACTTAAAGAAAAAGCAAGACCCATATTTAGACCAAAAATCAAAAAAGGCAGCAGAAAAAATGGCAAAATCGTCTGCTTTTGACTGCTATCATTATTATAAAAAAGCCCATGGGCTAACAGCTTGGTAAAATGACTTATTACAATGCGATGGATCGTGAAAGGCCTTATGAAAGAAATACTTATATTAGTGATGTTGGAGCTGCTGCTAATCCAATGCAGCACCAGACAGAAGCTCTTAAAGCAAGAATTTTTGAAGGAGTTAATGTAACTGAGTTTGGGTTTATGGGCAAGGGGAAAGGAAACAGAGAGCAATTTACTCCTGAGTCTTTTGGAAAAAGAGAAAGGCAGGATATGAGAGAACTTCTTGAATACAATAAGGTTACTGCTACAACCCATGCGTCTCCGGGTGCTGGTCCTTTATCTGGATTTTCAAACAGAGGATTTGATGATGGACAGAGAGAAGACACCTTAAATGAGATAAACAAAGCTATACATTTTGCATCTGAGGCATCTACAGGAGGTGCTATAGTTGTGCATACAGGTGAATGGCAAAGGCCTATTTCAGAGTCATTTGGGAAAAAAGGCTTTAGAGGTTATCCTGACGAAGAAAAAAGAGCCTCGATTCTTTTGGCAGATAAAAGAACAGGTGAATTTATAACGGATATAAGAAAAGATGAAATATTATATGAGCCAGAATATGAAACTGATAAAAATGGCAATTGGGTAGATATTAATGGAAAAGTTATTCCAAGGGATGCTTCAGTCGAAAGGTTGTTCCAGAGAGTTCCAAAATGGAATCCTGATGGAACAGATTTTAAGGTTAAATCTGTGGAATGGCCAGAGCTTGAGAGAAGGGCAGAAGAATGGAACAAAGAGCATCCTGATGAAAAAAGAACTCCTGCAGAAATGTTCGCAAGAATAAGATTAGAGAATCAGATACTTCAGGCAAAGGGCTCCTCATTATTCCATGCGCAATACTATGAACAACATAAAGAAAAAAGAGATGCTGCAATGAAGGCATTAAAAATATATGAACAAATAGAAAAAACAACTGATGAAAAAGAAAAATGGAGGCTTAAGCAACAAATAGATAACCTATATGGCGGAGTAGGAGAAATTATTAGAAGAGTTGTTCCTGCTGATGCAAAATATCCGACAGAATATCTAAAAAAAATGATAAAAGAAGAAGAGGATTCTATGAGATTTATCCATGAATCATCTGCATCTGCTGATGCTCAGGCTAAACAATTGCAGGAAAAACTAAAAAATCTTGCAACAATAGAAGATGTTGGGATAACAAGAACTACAGATACAATTGCGAGAGCAGCTGTTTATGCTATGGAGCAGACAAGAAAGCATCCTGAGATTCAAGAGCCCCTATTTGTTGCTCCAGAGGCTTATGACCCTAAGCTGTACGGAACTCATCCTGAAGAGATAAGAAAGATAATAACAGATTCCAGAAAGCAAATGACAAAAGAGCTGATGGGGCCAAGATATAATTACAGCAAAGAAAAAGCAAATGAAACAGCTAAAAAACATATTAAGGCAACTTTTGATATAGGACATATAAATGAGTGGAGAAGGTATTTTGAAAGAAAGCCCGGAGAAAGCCTTGAGCAGCTTGACAAAAGATTCAACAAATGGGCTGTTAAGCAGGCAAAAGATTTAGCAAAAGACGGGATAATAGGTCATATCCATGTAAGCGATAATTTTGGATTTAGTGATGAGCACCTTACGCCTGGTGATGGAAACGCGCCCATAAAAGAATTTGTTGAAGAGATGAAAAAAGCAGGTTTAAAGAAATTTTTGGTTGAAACAGGAAGCTTTAACCCAACTACAGCTTTATCAGACACATGGTCATTTTTAGGAAGCCCTGTTTACAGCATACATGTTCCTGGTGTCCCGCATACCTGGACAGACATAAGGCATTCCTATTTTGGAAGAACTGCAAAGCCTTATTACATTGTTGGTGAATTTGGAAAAACTATAAGTGATGATTACGCAGGAGGTCCTTTCTGGACAGGAATGCCTTTAGAGTAATAGATAAAATTATATATTAGAAACCATTTATAATAAAAAAAGAGGTGCTGTATGAAGGCAAAGATAGAGAAAAAAGAGAATCCTAATATAAATAGATATAATAAGAATGACGTTGATATTGCCTACAAATTTGCTTCTGGAATATACAAAGAGATGGGCTCATACCTTAAAGGAATAATATTATTTGGGAGCGCGTCAAGAAAATCAATAAATACAGGAGATATTGATATTTTGCTAATATTGGATGATATTTCAATTGATATCTCTCCTGAATTTGCGCAGACTTACAGAATTATTGTTGAAAAGCTTGTAGTTAAGATTTCAAAAAAACTCCATATAACTACATTAAAATACACTTCTTTTTGGGAATATATAAGGAATGGGGATCCTATTGCTGTTAATATATTGAGGGATGGCTACCCTCTTATTGATACAGGTTTTTTTGAGCCATTGCAGGCTTTGCTTTACCAAGGAAGAATAAGGCCATCTGCAGAATCCATTTGGACATATTTTACAAGAGCGCCTGTAACATTAAATAATGCAAAATGGCATGTTATGCAGGCAACCTTAGATTTGTATTGGGCTGTTATAGATGCCAGCCATGCTGCTTTAATGTCTATTGGAGAGATACCTCCAACTCCGGCCCATGTTTCTGATATGGTTCGCGATAAATTAGTTAAACCGAAGCTTTTAGAGGCAAAGTATGCATCAATTGTAGCTAAATTCTATGATTTGAGCAGGTTGATTCTACATAGAGATATAAAAGAGATTAGCGGACATGAATTTGACTCTTATTTGAAGTCAGCGGAAGATTACATAGAAAGGATGAAAGATTTTGTTAAGAAATAATTATAAATTGTCTCTCTCTTTCTGAATACTTTGTTTTATTTTTAATTCTTTTAGAAAATCATATGTTTTTGCATATAAATCATCACATTTTTTTTTGAATGTTTTTAACTCAATATCAAACTCACCAAATTTATCTTCCAGTTTTGAATCATTTTTTTGTGGAAATTTCAATATTTCTGTATTATATTCTTTACTAACACTTTTATAATTATTAAGATTACTTTTTTTTGGAAATTTTAATAGTTTTCTACTATATTCTTTAGCAATACTTTTGTACTCTTTAGCAAGATCAAGCAATATCCCAGGTATAGTATCACCTATTGTATCGAATATATCTGGTTCTTTCTTTAGAATATACAGATTATTCTTATTTTTGTTATAATTCATTTTAAAAAATTATAAAAAAAGAAAATTATTTTTTCAAGAGTATTGCTACTGCCAAAAACAGGAGAGCAATTCCAACCAAAGCTCCTACTACAAGCAAAGCTATATAAGCTTTTGTCTCGAAGAAACTTTCTTCAGCCTTAACTGGCGGCTGCCCATATACAATTCCTGGAGTTGGTGTTGTAGTTGGAGGCTGGACAATAATCACTTCCTCATCATCTTCAGGCTCTTCTACAGGAGGCGGCGTTACTGTTTCGCACTCCCTCACAGTCAAAAGTATATCCTGTACATCACTATAATCTCTATTGTTATAATGGCTTGAGTCAAAGAATGTTTTTACAGTAAATAAGTATACTCCTGGATTTGTATCTTCTGGAACGTTTATCATAAATGTTCTTCTATAGTTATCATCAGTGTCAAGTCTTATACTCGTGATTCTTTCTGTAAAAATATCGCTTTCTACAAGAAGTACGCCTTGGCTAGTGCTCCTTCTTCCTATATTCTTTATATTTGTCTCTAACCTTATATTTCTTTCACAAGATATTAAATTTGGAATAAGCTCTGCGCTTGCAATCCTGATATCTCTTAGTTCTCTTCTTATTTCAAGATCTACATTCCATTTTTCGCCGTGCCATGCTCCATTCTCATCTATTCCTACAACCTTGATGACTACAGGATATGTTCCTTCTCGGGCATCTTGTCTGACATCAAATTCAAAAGTAATTTCCTCCCTGTCTCTTGGATAAAGATACCTTATAGAATAATCATCATCTCTTCCAAATTCTCTATCAATTTCAACAAATATGTCTACATCTTCTATTTCAAAGTCTTCATCACGCCTTCCGCTAAATAGATTCTCTACTACTATTCTAAGCTCTATTTTGTCTCCTGGCTTTATATCTCTAACCAATCTTCCATCATCCAATCTACTATCTTCACCATCCCAGAAAATATCCATCCTATTTATTTCAAGCATATTTATTGCTCTCATAAAAACATTGGATGTGGGTGTATTTGTTGAGGTATTGCTGATAGATTTAGTTCCAGATACACTTATTGAACCTATGTTAACAGCTATCTTGTTACCATTTCTGTCAACAGCATCCAAATCTATAGGGATATAGCCTTGGATTGTTACTTGTAAACTTGAATTTGCAGCTATTTCTGTTGGTGGATTTATGAATCTTACAGCATATTTAGCATCGATTCCAACCCTATTGAAAGATAATCCCGTTACAGTTTCATTTCCGGTATTAGTTAACGTAAACTCTGAAGTTAGTGTTTGGTTAATATCTTCATAAGGGTTGCTTCTTTTCTGAGTATCGCTGCCAATAGTTACATCTGTAATGCCTAACTGGGCGCTTACAAATGCGGATAAAACTAACATAAAGAATATTCCCAATAAAAATAATTTCTTCATCTTTTCTACCCCCGAGGTTTTTTATCATGATAAGTCTATAAATATTAGACTATTTCCAAGTAGTGATAACTAATATATAAATTTTGCTATAATTTCAAGAGGTTGTCGTCTGAAGGAGATTTAAAAAGTTTTTTATTGTTCCTTCTCTTCTTCGACCACAATAGGTCCTAAATAGCCGCATTTCTTGCATTTATATTTGCCGAATTGGCCTCCAAAGAATAGGTTAATGTCTTCAGATCCGCAGTTGGGACATTTCTGTTTTTTCATTAGAAATGCGCCGAACGGGACTTTCGTTCAAGGCAAGAGCCTTGTTTTTCGAACCCGTATATACGGCTCCCTTCTATCATTAAGATAATGGAAGGCCGCAGTCATAGCCATTAGACCATCGGCGCATGTTTTTTAAGAAAAAGCAGTTATTTATTAAATTTTCCTATTTTTCAATAAGTTTTATAAATAAAAACTGGTTTTTTGAATTTATGGTATTAGAAAAATTAGGAGATTCACTAAAGAGCACCTTACAAAAGATAGCAAAAGCAGTTTTTGTAGATGAAAAGCTAGTCAATGAATTAATAAAAGATATACAGAGAGCTTTGCTTCAGTCAGATGTGAATGTAAAGCTGGTTTTTGAGCTTAGCAAAAGGATAAAAGAAAGAGCATTAAAAGAGGAAGTCAAAAAGCTAAGCAAAAAAGAACACTTAATAAACATTGTATATGAAGAGCTTGTTTCTCTTCTAGGCAAAGAAGGGCAAAAGCTGGAAATAAAAGCCAAAAAGCCTTTCAAAATAATGCTTGTTGGGCTTTTCGGAAACGGAAAAACAACAACATCTGGAAAGCTTGGAAAGTTTTTGCAAAAAAGAGGGCTGAAAGTTGCGCTTATCGGATTAGATGTTCATAGGCCTGCAGCGATGGACCAGATAGAGCAAGTTGCTAGCAATATAAAAGCTCCTGTTTTTCTAGACAAGAAAGAAAAAAACCCTGTTAAGATATGGAAAAAATATGAAAAGGAATTAAGCAAATTTGATGTTGTTATTGTTGATACTGCAGGAAGAGATGCATTAAGCAAAGACTTAATAAGTGAGTTAAACTCAATGAACAAGCTGATAAAGCCGGACGAGTCATTATTGGTTATAGGCGCTGATGTTGGGCAGGCTGCTGAAAAGCAGGCTCAGGCTTTCCACGAATCCTGCAATATAACAGGAGTTATAATAACAAAACTAGACGGAACCGCTAAAGGCGGAGGAGCCCTTATAGCTTGTTCAATTACAGAAGCTCCTGTAAAATTTATAGGTGTAGGCGAGAAAGTAGATGATTTAGAAGAGTTCAACCCAAAAAGGTTTGTAGGAAGGTTATTGGGGATGGGAGATTTGGAAGCTTTGCTTGAAAAGGCAAAAGAAGCTATTTCTGAAGAAGAGGCAAAAGACCTTGGCAAAAAATTCCTAAAAGGAGACTTCAGCTTAATAGATTTATACCAGCAGATGGAATCAATGAATAAGATGGGGCCTTTAAGCAAGATTATGGAGCTTGTTCCAGGAATGAGCCAAATAAAGTTGCCAAAAGATATGCTTAAAGTTCAAGAAGGAAAGTTAAAGAAATGGAGATTTATTATGGACAGCATGACAAAAGAAGAGTTGGAAGACCCTGAAAATATTTCAGGAAGCAGAGCCGAAAGAATCGCAAAAGGCTCAGGAACAGCTATAAGAGAAGTTCGAGAACTAATTAAGCAGTACAGGCAGAGCAAAAAGCTTATGAAAGGCTTTAAAGGCTCAGAGAAAGATATGAACAAGATGATGAAAAAGATGCAGAATATGCAGGGAATGAAATTTAAATAATACTTAATATTTTTTTTAATCTTAGAATATTTTATATGATTTATAACCATCTAACTGGAGAACCCAGTTGCTTATTATAAACTCTCATGTAATCTTTTTCTCTTTCCCTAATTAAGTCCCTTATACCTTTTTTTGACTTTGCTCTTCTTAAATATTCTTTTTCTTTTTGCTTCATTATTTTATTGTATTCTTGTTTAGAAATAACAATATCACTTAATGTTTTTTTATTAAAACCATATTTTATTGAAGTAATTAAATCCTCATATTGCTTAAATATTCCAACAATTTTTTTTTCAATTCCTTTTTTCTTGATCTCTTTATTATCAGGGAGATCAAAAACATATTTTTTGTCTGGTAATACAGTTAATACTTCTACTCTGTACTTACCAACATTTTTGTCTTCATTATTTTTTTTAATTGGATAATATACGATCCAGTCTATAGAAGTATTTAGGCTATTTGGCTTATTTTCAAGATTCTTAGAAACAAATTTTTCAAGCCCATTATTATAATTATTATTCATTTTATTCAAAATATGTATTATATATATAAATTTTTCTATTTTTATAACTTATTTGTAGTGAATCGAATAAGGGCTTTTATATTTTCAACAAACTTCTTGAAATCCTTCTTATTTATGCAGCAACCACAGGCATAGGTGTGCCCTCCACCGTAACCATCAACACTCTTTAAAGCTTCCTTTAATATCGGTGGCAATTTTATTCCTGAACTTCTAAGAGAACATTTAAACTCTCCATTTTTCTCTCTTCCTACTAATATAACTTTTTTTGGATATTTAAATAAGAGCTCATTTCCCAAATCGGCTGTGAAGCTCATTTTATCTTGTTTGTATGTAAAAACAATTAATTTTGAGCTTGTTGCCTTTATGCTTGATAAAAGTTCTTCATATTGCTCGTTTATTTGTTTATATCTTTTATAGATAAATCTCCCTTGAGGAGATGTCTGTTTTAATATCTCATAAGGCTCTTTTATTCTTGTTAATATCTTAACACATTTCATAACCTCTTGGGTTTTTCCCTTTAAGATAAAAGAGAATATCTTAATAAGCTTTCCAAGCTCTGTTTTAAACATTGCCTCTTCAGGTCTCTTTATATCTTTTGGAAGAAGATCTGGGTAAAGTTTTGAAAACTGGCCTGAAAAATCAGGAAGATGCCAATCTCCAACTATACCAATCATAGCTATCCATAAGTCCTGTTCAACAATTTTATAGCACCAGTAAGAAGTGGGTTTATTGTCTTTATCATTATTTATTCTTGGATTATAGTATGTTACCTTTTTTCTTTTTACAGGCTCATGATGGTCTATCCATATTATTTTTATATTTATCTTGTCAAGAAAATCCTGGCTGACTAAAGGCTTGTCTAAAATAAAAACCTTGTCTGGGTTATACTCATCTACCTTATGTAAAAATTTTTCATCCAGCTCTGGAGAACTTTTAACAACTATGCCTTTGCCTTCTTTTATTAGCCTATAAAACAATAGAAAAGAGCATAGCCCATCCGGATCATCATCAAAAAAGAATAGCGGCCTGAAAGAATTCTCAAGTTCATCTCTTATTTCCTGCAGCTGTTTTTCTGTTATTGCCATTTTAACCTAGATAAAAAAATAATTTGATAATTTTAATTATTAAAATTAAGAGGTATTTAAAGTTATTGAATTTAACAATTTATCAATATCCAATTTAGCTTCTTGGTATTTAACCTTGTCAAGATTTGATCTTGTAAGCGGATTTTTTGGAAGGTATGGGCAAATTGACGTTTTTTCTATCGATATTTTAAAAGTTCCTATCTTTCTAGCTATAGACATGATTTCCTCTTTATTCATGCCTATTAATGGCTGCAATATTGGTATAGAGACAGCATCTTCAAGAATGTTTAGATTATCAAGAGTCTGAGAAGCCACCTGTCCAAGATTTTCTCCTGTAATGATAAAACTAGCTTGTTCTTTTTTTGCTATTTTTTCCGCTATTCTGAGCATGAACCTCTTGCAAAGCAAGCACTGAAACCTTCTATTGCATTTTTCTTTTATTTCTTCTTGTATATTGATAAGATTAACAAAATATATCTTTCCTTTTGGTTTTACTTTTTCAACCAGTTTATTAATTTTCTCTTTTGTATTATTCATTTGCATATTGGCAAATATTAAATCAACTTTATCTTTCATCAGATAAGCTGCGGTAATAGAATCAATTCCATCACTTAATAATACTACTGCCTTTTTCTTTCTCATTTTTTAGCTTAAAAGTATATATAACTATTTAAATGTATTTTTCTTTCTATCTAATATGAGGCCAATTTATGATTGTATAAGATGCAAAGGAAAAAACCCAAAATTATTTTGTGGAAGAGACTTTTGCCCAATTTATAAGAAAATTGATTCACAGAAAAAGATAAATCTTAAATCAAAAAAGGATTATTTTGGCGAATCTCCAAACATATTTATCGGAAGGTATGGGTATCCAGACATAAGTGTGGGAATACTCTCAACAGAAAACTATAAAGAGAACGACAACCCTTTGTTATGGTCAAAAAGAGAATTTCAGATTCCAGAAATAGTTGATTTAAGAACTTCATTGATAAATTCAAGCTTTAAAGCAAACATAAGAACATTCAAAGATAGATATTTAGAAATGAGCCAGGAAATATCAATGGCAAAAAAACCGGTTGATGTTGAAATTTCTCTAAAAGATAAGCCTTTTTTTAGATTGAGTTTTCAGCAAGATGCTGCTCCTCACGGACCTAATGCTAGATTAGAAAAAGCAAAAATAACAGAAAATCCAAGAATACCTAAAGCTGTTGATAAAGTTGTTGATGATTATGACTTAAAAGCAAATTCAGCAATAACAGATTTATATGAGAAGGGATTTGATGAGCATTACCTTACAAAAATACTAAGTGTAGGAAATTTAGGTGTTAAGAAAGAAAGAAAACTAGTTCCCACAAGGTGGAGCATAACTGCTGTTGATGATAATATTGGAAAAGAGCTTATAAAAAAAATCAAGAATTATCAGGAATATGACTATGTTGCTCATTTCGGAGGTTACCTTGGAAATTATTATTTGATTATGTTCTTTCCAGAAAAATGGTCTTATGAATTATTTGAAACTTATCTGCCAAAAAGCTTGTGGAATCAGATTGATAACTTACAGACTGTTACTGATTATGAAGAATATAAAGGGAGAAAATATTATGCAAAAAACACAGCTGGAGGCTATTACGCTGCAAGATTAGCTATTTTAGAATATCTGAATAAAAAGAAAAGGCAGTCTTCTGTTTTAGCATTAAGGTTTGTTACAGACGAGTATTGGGCTCCTCTGGGGGTTTGGGTGGTAAGAGAAGCTGTAAGAAAAACAATTTCAAACAAAGGCATTGAATTCAGTTCAAAAGAGCTTATGCTTGATTATGCTAGAAAGCTTTTGAGAAAAAAGTTTGGTTTTGATGCTGATATGCTCCTTATAAAAAGCCTGCTTTTGAAAGAAATAAGAGAGCAAAAAAAGCTTATTGAATTTTGACTATTAAATTTTAAATTTTTTTTAAATAAATATTTAAGATACAATATAATTATAACAAGAATGCAAAAGAGAAAGGATATAAAGGAAAAAGCTAAGGAGTATTTTTATAGTATTTTTTCTGAAGAGAAATCTGAGCACTCTATTGCTTTTGGATTTGCTCTTGGAACATTTTTTTGTATTTTGCCTACATTTGGATTTACTATATGGCTTCTTATCATTATATCACTCATATTCAAAAATATTAACAAAGTTTCATTATTCAGCCCTCTCATCGTATGGAATCCGTTGCTTCTTTTTCCAATATATTATCTTTCATACAAGTTAGGAAACTTTATTTATAGCATATATCCCGTTATAAGCTATAATATTGTATTTTTATCTAATATTTATAACATATCAAGAAGGTTTTTAGTTGGAAATTTTATTTTAGCTTTAGCCATATCAATATTTTCTTATTTTATCATAAGGATAATTATAAAAATGAAAAAACAATCGATATTGGAAAAACTTAAAAAGTAAGGACAAAACAATTTTTATATTTAATTATATTTTAAAATTAATAAAATGACAAGACCAACATATGTGCATTCAAAGCAAGGGACTATTAGATTTTCAAGAGCTTTGTTGGCAAAATCTTTGATTCCTGCCGGATTAAGTTTTCATGATGCTCATTATATTGCTGAGAAAATCAGGAATGAATTAAAGGAAAAAAAAATTAGTGATATAGAATCACGCGAAATTGTGGGGTTAGTAAAAAAAGAATTAAGAGAAATTAATCCTAAATTAGAGAAAAGGTATTCTATCTGGAGAGATTTAAAATATACAAGACCTCTAATCATTCTTATTGGAGGAGGAACAGGGGTGGGAACTTCTACTATAGCAACGGAACTTGGCAATTTATTAAATATAACAAAAGTAATTGGAACCGATTCTATTAGAGAAATAATGAGAAGTACTATTCCAAAGAATATTGCTCCAGACATGCACACTTCAACATATAATGCCTGGGAATTGTATAATAACATACCTTCAAAAAAAACAAGCATTCTGCACGGGTACTATACTCAAGTTAGAAAAATAAGCTTCGGCATAAATTCTATGATTAAGAGGGCTATAAGGGAAAATGAAAGTATAATTATTGAAGGGGTTCATATATTTCCCGGATTATTTGAAAAGCATGAGAATACATTTGAATACTTTCTGGACATAAAGGATAAAAATATTCATAAATTAAGATTTTATAGAAGAGAGGGGGCTAATTCATTAAGGCCGGCTTCTAGATACTTAAAATACTTCAAAGAAATAAGAGCTATAAGGAGATTTATAACTGACGAAGCAAAAAAAACAAAGATTCCCATAATAGAAGCGATTGAAATTCAAAAAACTCTAAATATTGTTATAAGGAAATTACAGGCAGATTTTGAAAAAAGAAAAAGTATGAATAGAAAAAATTTATAAATCATTTACAAATAAGATTTTTTAATGACAAAAATCCTTTTCGTAAGACACGGAGAAACCAAGTGGAATATGGATGGGAGAATTCAGGGCCAAACAGATATAAAGCTTTCTAAAAAAGGAAAAGAACAGGCAAAAAAAATAGCGCTAAGGCTAAAAGATGAAAATATCGGGGCCATCTACACTTCTAATCTAATCAGGGCAATAGATACAGCCAAGGAAATAAACAAGTTTCATAATCTTAGGATACAAAAAAGCCCTGAACTTAATGAAATAAATTTTGGGATATTTGAGGGCATGACTTGGGATGAAGCAGAAGCAAAATATCCGGAAGTTGTTAAAGAAAGGGAAAAAAACCAATACAAATATAAATTTCCAGAAGGAGAAAGCTATGAAGAAATGTGGAAAAGAATTCATAAAAAGATTTTGGAAATAGAGAAAAAACATCCGAAGGAAAATGTCTTGATTGTTGGGCATGGTGGAGCAAAAAGACTGATTATGACTAATTTTTTATTTTCAGATTTTAATGAGATAAAGAAAAAAGGCATACAAAATACCTCTATAACAATTTTTGACATAGAAAAAGGAAAAGTTGAATTTCATACAATCAATGACCACTCGCATTTAGATTAGCCATTTTCTGCAATAAATTTTGTACAACTGCCAATATCATAGGAATAAAAATCTGTAAAAAAGTTAATGCAAATATCTCCAATATCTAAATCTTTACATAATATTTGTTTATTTGTTATTCCCTCAACTTCAGCTTTTTCTATACAATCCAAACAACAAATTAATGTTAAATTTTCCTCATATTCACTTGCTAATCCGTTGGATATCTCTGCTAGTATTTGTGCTGTTTCGGTAAAATTATCCCTAACGCCAACAAATACAATTCCCAAAATTAAAATTAAAATAAATATTAAAGCAACAATGATTCCAATTATTAATCCTGCAATAGCCAATACTTTACCGCCAAGATTAGGATTTTTTTGTATTTTTTTTAAAGCAACTATAGCAAATATAATTCCCAAAATTGAAAAAATGCCAAAAATAAACGTAAAAATTCCCAAAATTGAAAAAATTAATGACAGAATAGCTAAAACAGATGTTTTTTTATTTGTATTATTAGAATTTGGTTGATTTTGTAATGGTTGATTAGATGGCTGATTATTATAAGGCTGTTTCGGCGGTTGCTGATAATCCATTATTTTATTTATGAGAGAATAAGTATATAAAATTTTCCAATTATCTCAGCTTATTCTTAAACTCTTCCAACTCATTATAAAATCTTTTTACAGTTTTAAATATATGTTCTGGCTGCGTATTCAAGATCTTTGCAGTCTTCTCAATCAAGTTTCCTGTTGATTCCTCTTTTGTTTTTAGCTCAAACTCTTTTATATCAATCTGTTTTTTTTTCTTGACAGCTTTTCTTGCTTTCTTCCATTTATCAAAAAGCTCCTGAACTCTGGAAGGAACATGATTGAGTTCAACATTCAAGAATTTTGCAGTCTCTTCTAAGATACCTGCTTTCTCCCTTAAATCCTTTTCCGCAGCATAACCTGCTGTAAATTCTATTCTTAGGATTCCGTCCTGAATCTTGGTTGTTTTCAAAATCTTGATCTGAACTGCTTCTCCTGTTAATTTCAAATGTGTTCCTCCGCATGCCTCTGCATCAAAACCAGGGATTTCTATTACTCTTAAAACCAATCCGGGAACTGCCCCGCCCTGATACAGCCTAAAGCCGTATTTTGCTTCTGCTACATTTCTCTTTAATAGGTAAGAGTTTACAGGAAGGTTCATTCTTATAATTTCATTTGACAAGTTCTCTATTTCCTTAACTTCCTTCTCTGTCAGCTGATCAAAATGAGTTATATCCAGCCTGGCTTTTTCGAGAGTTTTAGAAGCGCCTGCCTGCCAGATATGGTTTCCCAATATCTTTCTGGCTGCCCCATTTATTATATGAGTTGAAGTATGATGCTGGGCAAGCTGTAGCCTTCTTTCATAATCTATTTTTCCTATTGCTGTGTCACCTTTTTTGAACTTTGGCTTTTCTTTTAGAACATGTATTATAACAGTATCCTGCTTATAAACATCTATGACCTCTTGCCCGTTTATTTTTCCCTTATCATGGAGCTGTCCTCCAGATGTAGGATAAAATATTGTTTTGTCTAGAATAACTTTATTCCCTATTATTTTCAAAACATTTCCGATAAAATCCAACTTATCCCATTGATCATAATAAAGTATATCTGTCTCAGGTATATTGTCAACATTTATTTTTTCTATCTTATCTGCTGCTGTTTTTTGAACCTCGTGCTCGTGCATCTCTGCAACCTTTGCATAAAAATTATCAGGCACTATGATTTTTTTATTTAATTTTAGAGCCTCTTCTGCTATCATCTCCGGATCTATACCTTGGCTGTCATAAAGCTCCAAAAGCATTTTTTCATCTATATTTTTTTTTATTATGTTTGAAACAATTTGCCTGCTCTTTTGTTTTGTCTGTGTGTATTTTTTCTTTTCTACATCAAGAATTTTGTAGACATCATTCAAATTCTCTTTAAGTTCCGGAAATATTGGCTTTAGATAAGATGCATGTTGCTCACAAATTTCATTCATCGATATTTTCCAGCCATATTTGTCAATAAAGCCCAAAGCTCTCCTTAATATTACCCTTAGGTTATAGCCCCCTCCAACATTGCTAGGTAGAGCGCCGTCATTTAAAGCGAAAAGCAAAGAGCGTGAATGCTCTGCTATTGAATATAATGCTGATAGAGGAATTACCTGCTCTTTTAAGTCAGAAACACTATATCCAGTCATTTTGGAGATATAAGTCCATGTCTTTTCTATATTTTCTGATTCATCTATGTTTAAAAAAGATGAATAGGGTAGAAATTTTTTCATCAATTTATCATTAACTTTTATTCCTGTTTGTCTTTTTAATAATCTAATAACACTGGGAAAAGTTGTCTCATAGCTTGTTGAAGTACCTTTTGTAAACCACGCATTTCTTTCATGACCCATACCCATATCCAAAACCTTAAGCTTAAGTTCTTTGTTACCAGAAGGAGTCTGCTCAAACATTGTATAAACTTGATTTCCTAATTCCAATCCTCTAGAAAAAAACTCCATACATGGCCCAAAATTTCCTCCTCCGGCCCACGCATCTTCATGGTATTTTATTTCCTTATTTGGAAGGCCTATCCCTTTTTTTAGCCAATTATGTATATCTAAAAAAACTTTATTTTGGTTCCATTTTTCTTTTTCTAAAAATGTGTGTTGTCCTATCATTACAAAACCTGTGTAATGTGCTCCTGTTATTCCAACATTATCAATATCATTAAACCTTAGGCAAAATTGTGGGACAACCAGCATATCTGCAGGAGCCTTTACTTGTCCAGAAACAACATAAGGCTGAAAATCATATATAGATGCCTGAACAAATTCAGTATCATCTCTCCATCTAGCAACAACGGGGTAACGTGAGATAGGCTCATACCCCCATTTCTTAAACAGCTTAGAAAATTTATTCCATGTTTCAATGTAATCCATCTTGTTTTTTGCAGGATTCTTTTCAAAGAAACTATAGCCTTGAGAACATTCAGGGTCTCCGCAATTATCATCATTTTCAGTAGTCCAAAAATGCTTTCCACATTTTTTGCATTTTTTTCTTTGGAAATTTTCTGACTTAAGAACATCAACAGCAAAGTACTTCTCCGGATTTTTGCTTGCCTCTAGCCTGAATTTTTTCTTTATCTCCTTGTCTGAAAGCATAGATAATGAAATAACATAAAGTATTTTTATATTTATCTATTCCCTTTGATAGTTCAGCGTCCTTTGATAGTTAATATATAACTTGATGATATCTAAACTATCTCCATATAAAGTCTCCCAAGTCTGGTTTTGGATAGTATCTGTTGAATAAATTTATATAATCTTGCAAGTGTCTTGTTACAAGAAAATTCTTTTTTACATGTTCTCTAGCACGTTTTCCCATCCTCTTTCTTAATCCATCATCTTCAATAAGGTGTTGTGTTTTTTTTATTCCGTCCTTCATATTTTTCATTATATAGCCAGTTCTTCCATCAATTATTTGTAAAGGGATTCCTCCCACATCTGTCCCTATAACTGGAGTTTTCTTCCACATTGCTTCTGAAACAGTCAATGCAAATCCTTCTTTTTTTGATTTTTGAAAAACTATTGCTGATTCCTGCTGCAGAGAATTTGCTAACAAGTCGTTTTTCTCTGTTAATACATGGACATCAGGTATATTCTCAGCTTCTTTTTTAATTTTATGGAATATTGCTGGACCTTCAGGGTCGTCTGAAGCCATATCTCCCATTAAAACAAGCTGGCAGTCTGTTTTTTCTTTCACTTTTTCATAGATTTTCAAAACGCCATGATGATCTTTCCAAGGATCAAAACGGGAAATTTGAGTTAATATTGGCTTATCCAGATCAATTCCTCTTAAAGATAATAATCTTTTTGCTTTTTTATGTGTTATTTTTATATTTTTAGATGATAATGGGTCTATAGAAGGGTTTATTATAAACTGTGGCTTATCAATTCCCTTTATCCTGAATTTTTTTGAAGAGATTATTACTCCATCATATTTTTTCATAAATGGCTGCAGATAATCCATTGTTTTTTGATAAGGGCTACTTAGATCGATATGGCATCTCCAAAGCCATGTTGTTTTTTTCTGGTATTCTGAAATCATACCTAATGGTTGAGGATCATGTATAACAACAATATCATGATTTTTGATATGGGTTATGATTGAGTTTCTTTTGCAAAACTCTTCATATATTTCTTTTCTGCTTCGTGTTATAGACATTGGCTTTCCCTGTAAAGAATTATGAAATCCTTTTGTTATTTTAAAAAAAGAGTGGCTTCCTCTCAAGATTCTCCAGCCAGTTTCTATACCCACATCATTCATTAGAAAAACAAGAGTATTAAGCATTTCTGCTACTCCCCCACCTTCAGCAGTAGAGTTCACATGAACAACATGCTTATCCTGTAAAGGCTCTGCCGATTCTTTTAAATCTTTTATTACCTTTGAACCTACGATTCTTCTATAGTGTTCTATTTTTGGTATCATTGTCATTCACCTCTAAGATTTTATGCCTTTTCCCTGTTTTCATAGATAATGAAAGGCTTCGAGCATATAATATATTTTTTAATTAATTAAGCTGGATAATACAAGAGATTAATGATTTAAAAACTTTGGGGTTTAACAGGCTCCATGCAATATAGCACAAACATCTTTTTTTTCTTTTAATAACCTATTGTAATCTTCTACTGCTATAGGAGTTTTCTCTACAATAAGTTTAATTCCTTCCTCATCTGCTTTTTGTTTTATTTCTTCTTTAACTTCAACCATGCCAGATGCTCCTGTTCCAATAACAATAAATTCTGGTTTGGTTTTGAAAAAATCTTCAACATCTTCCAAAGCAATCTTGTGCTCTTCTTTTAATCTATATTCTTCAGGTCTTTTATTAAATACCTTAATATCCCAACGGTACTCTTTTCCGTCTATTATATACGATCCAAATCTATAGGCTTCAATCATTTTTTTCAAAAGATTTTTTAATTTTTTTCGCTATCTTATTGGTTTGGTGTAAAGGCTCAGGCATTTTATGTGTAGGAACAATCATTTTTTTAACTAGATTGGTGGCTGTCTTTAAAGATATTTTGTTTCCTACACTAATGATGAGAGGATTTCCATAATCTCTTGTCTTAAGCTCTTTTCCCAATATTTCTCCGTCCAGATAAATCTTTCCTGATTCATTTTTTCCACAGATATTTTCCTTTGCAATACCGATTGAAGGCTTGTCAAGAATAAGCCCTATATGGGAGGCCATTCCAAACCTTCTAGGATGAAGGATTCCATGAGCAGGAACAAGAATAATATCTGGCTTAGTATCAAGCTTATTATAGGCCTCTATAAATGCCGGGCTCTCCCTATAGCTTAGCAACCCAGGTATATAAGGAAATCTTAAATCACAAAATAAATATTTGTATTCTAAAAGCATTAATTTTTTAAAATCGAAAACACCCGCTACAAGCAATATTTTGTCATTAAAAAAAGCCTTTCCAAATCCTGCTACTCTATCAATACTGCCGAACTCATCCTTACAAACAACTTTTTTTGATAACTTAATTTGTTCTCTTATTGAATTTTCTATGTTAAGATTTGGCATTGTTTCTCCAGTATGCGATTATTGATTATTTAATGTTTTTATTAAATAAAAAATTTTTCTATTTTAACATCGCTTTTATTTCAAGAATTCTCTTATTATCTCTATAATCCCATAAGAATCTCTATATAATAATGATATGAATAAAAAAGGCAAAAAAAAAGTCGTTTTCTTTATTTTTTTTATTATGTTTTTTTTCATTTGAATTTAAAAAAAGGCTCCCGTTTTTCTAGGGGGGTGGTTGTAAGAAATACATTGGGAGCCTTCTTAAAATGAACATTATATTTTTTTAACTTTATTTCTCCTTCACTTTTAAGTCATGTGCTGGTCTTCTTAATTCCTGCAACCACATCAATCCTATTTTCATCATATTTTTGTTAAATTTTTCACTTAAGATATATGTCTTCTTGTAAAGATCATAATCTATTAAACCCATGCTTTTCATAGGAGTCAAAATCCTATCATAAAACTGCCTTTTATTGTATGACAATTTCAACTTTTTTCCTATATATGGAGGCTTGTTTATAATTGCAATTAAGTTTCCGTCATGTAATGTTGTTGCAAAAAAACCCATCTCTGTTTTTCCCATTTCGCCATCGTTCTTTTTCATTTCATCTATTAAGACCTTTGCAACTATTACCTGCTGCTTTGTAGCGAATATAGTCTCAAAAATGTCATCAGACATATTAAACTGGTCAAAAAGTATTACCATGCTATAATTAATGTAAGAAGTAATATATAAATGTTATGTTTTTGTATACTAGTTTACTTTATTATATATGTATATGGAAAAATAGCCTAATCTCCTTATTATAATCTTTTGTTGCCTTGATGGACCAGCTTTCGGGAAAAAACCTATAATAATTTTTCCAAATATACCTCTCATCAAGAAATGCAATAATACCTTTGTCTGTTTCAGATCTTATACACCTTCCCGCACTTTGCAAACTTCTATTGAATGCTGGAAGCAAATATCCATAATCCCAGCCCTTTGCGAATTTTTTATCATAATACTCTATAAGCTGCGAAGTTTCTAAATCTGGTTTTGTTAGAGGAAGACCTACAATAATAACGCCTTTAAGCAAGTCTCCTGGAAGATCAACGCCTTCTGAAAAATTACCAGAAGTAACTCCCAACAATACCGCGCCTGATTGTTTGTATTTTGCAAAATTATTTAGGATATCCTGCTTTTCTGATTTTTCCATATTTGGCTCTTCAAGCATTGTTGTTTTTCTTGATATTTTCTCAAAATAAGTATTAATTGAATCTCTTATATGATAACTGGGGAAAAAAACAATAGAATTCCCGGGAATCAAGTTTGTTATCTCTGCAATGATTGAAGCAATCTCTTTATACTGAAACTCTGACCTCATAGAGTATTTTGTTGTTGTTTTTGGTATTATCAAGGTAAGCTTATTTTCTTCCGGAAAGGGGCTTTTTAGGCTCAGCTCCTCGCAATTGCTTATTCCAAGAAGCTCTTTATACATTGTTGTAGGGGTTAAAGTTCCAGACATCAATATTGACGAATATGAATCACTAACAACATCTTTTGAAACTAAGCTTGGATCCAAGCACCTGTAAGACAAAGTAATCAAAGGCTGTTTTTTTTCCTGGTATGATAATATTCTTGTAAAGCCCTCATCAGGTCCAAGCCAGGAATCAAGAAAAGAAGCAATAGAACCGATATAAGACTGTTTTTGTTTTTCCCTTATTTCATCTCCTGTAAATTCAAGATCTGCTATTAGTTGCTCGTACTCAATATCGCTGGTTAATGCTTCAATAAACTTATCCTTCTTAATCAAAATTTCTTCACCTGATTTTAAATTGTTTGAAAAATCATTCAAAGCTTCCTGAATCTTCAAAAGTTGCTGTATGATATCATCATAAGAGTTTTTTTTTGCCTCTCTTATTGCCCTTTTTACCATCTGGTTTGACAACCTAGAAGATGCGAGATCTTTAATCCTCATTGGAAGATTATGAGCTTCATCTATTAAAAGAATTGATTTGCCTATTTCATTTTTTGTTCTAAGAAAAAACCCCTCTTTTATCCTCTTGTTAAAGATATAGTAATAATCACATATTATAACACTTGAATTGGATGCGAGCTCTCTTGAAATTTCATAAGGACATAATTTTTCCTGTCTGCAAATTTCAATAACTTTTTCACTTTCAATAGGATTTATTGATTTTATTTCTTCAAAAACTTTCTTTGCTTCGGGAGTAAGTTTACTGGATTTTCTTGTTTTTGAAAAAAATTCACATTTTCCATCTTCTCTTACTTTTTTGCAATAATCAGCAAATTCTCCAGAATAAAGCTCCTTGACTCCTGGAACAGGGCACATCCATTTCTTACCAATTATTGAAACAGCATTAAAATCTTCGTTATATATTTCCCTTATATGCTTTAGTGTTTCTATAGCTATCTTATGTTGTGTGTGTCTGCTGGTTAAGAAAAAAACTGTAAGGTTTTCTTTTATGGCTTGCTTTAAAGCCGGACCCAAAGCAGCAGCTGTTTTGCCGAGCCCAGTCGGGGCATGAACAATAAGATTTCTTTTTTTCTTTATTGAATTGTCTATATTTCTTATCAGACAATCCTGTATGTCTCTTATTTTAGAATGGGGAAAAAGATAATCTTCATGATTCATTAAAATTAGAAAAAATCATAAGTTTAAATGTATTATTGTATTATATTATTTCTTTTATTATCTTTATTATTTATTCTGCTGACTATAGAATTTTTCAACCATTTCTAAAGTGCTTATCTCATCTATAGATTTATCTTCTCTTAATGTTATCAGTCTTGGAAACCTAAGAGCGTATCCACTGGAATATTTCGGGCTCTTTTGTATCTCTTCGTAATCAACCTCTATTATAACTTTCGGCTTTACCTTTACAGAACTTCCTTTTTCCTCTGTAATGATTTTCTTAAGCATATTTGTCAATTGTGTAAATGTCACGCCTGAACCCTCTAGCTCTTTAATGCCTGTCCCAACTTTCCCTATTTCTAAATAATTTCCATTTTTTGAGCAAGCAACAGTATAGCTTGTTAACCATCCGGACCTTTTACCATGCCCCCATTCAGCTCCAACTATTACTAAATCGAGGGGCTCCATAACAGGCTTTACTTTCATTCCGTATCCGACTCTCGCCCCAGGTTTATAGATTCCTTCTAAATTTTTAACCATGATTCCTTCTTCCCCTCTTTTTAAAGATTCTTTATAAAACTTATCTGCCTCTTTTAGGCTTCCTGTAATTATTTGTTTTGCTAAAACAATGGCCTTAGTCTCTTCTTTTGTTATTTTTTCCAATAATTTTCTTCTCTCTCTGAAAGACTTTTTTAATAAGCTTTCCCCATTATAATGCATTATATCAAAAATATTCAATTCGACAGGATATTTATTTGATAATGTTTCGATATCATATTTTCTTTTTATTCTTTGAGAAATGCTTTGAAAAGGCAAATATTTTCCTGTTTTCGAGTCATAACCAACTGCTTCTGCATCCAATATAAAATTTTTTCCCTTTACGTTACACTCAACAAATTTATTTAATTCTGGAAACTGATTTGTAACATTTTCCTGTCTTCTTGTAAATAATATTATGTCCTTTTCAGTCTTATGAACTTGTAACCTTACCCCATCATATTTATATTCAATGGCTGCTGGTTTTCCAACCCTTTTGAACGCCTCTTCTATATCTTTTGCCTTCTGAAATAACATTGCTTTTATTGGTTTTCCAGGATTTAAAAAAATTTTATTTAATCCGTTTAGCCCTTCTTTTTTTAAAGCTGTTGCAACTATTGCGAATTCATTAGTTAAATCAAAAGTATGTTGCACCTTTTCCACTGCTTTATTATATTCTTTTCTTTCTTCTTCTGACAATTCAATTTTATTCTCTCCTTTATCATATTTGATATTAAGAGAAGAAACATATGCCCAAACCAAGGCATCCCTAAGAGAGCCTTCACCAATTCCAACCCTTAACTCATCCAATACAGTTCTTACAATATATTTAGCTTCTTTTGGGGTAGCACTAGTAAGAAGTTCCGCAATTAGTTTTATTTTTTTATCTACTGTACCTTGGCCTTCTAAGGTTGCTAGCTTCCTAAGATTTTCAAAAACCTTTTTTACAGAAAGCTCTTTGCTGAACAATGTAGACTGGGACTTCTTTCCAATCAGATTTTCAGCAACATTTCCTAAATCGCCTGTTTTTTTCCACTCTTGCTCTATCCTTTTTATGTCTATTCCTGAAGCTACATTTATTGCTTTTAATATTAATCTTGATGCAACCCCTATTTTGCTTTCATCCCAACCCGGAAATAAAGCTCCTTGAAGCAGTAAAACAGTTTCATTCAAATCATCTATCTTTGTTTTTTTAAGAA
>PXDW01000119.1 GCA_003564925.1 Candidatus Woesearchaeota archaeon
TAAGTTTAATAAAGATTAAAATGAAAACAAAAAAATACAAAACATTTACAGTTTTGCTAGTCATAGCTTTTATTCTAATAAGCACTCCAATCGCTTTGACAAATACTAAAGAAGCAGAAGGCGAAGTTAAAGTAACTTTTATAGATTTTGATAAATGTTTAATTGAAGAGATAGAATTAACAGAAGAGGCCGTAATTGAGATTGGTTCAGGTTTTGAGGACTATCAGCCTGAAGGATCAGATGGTGAAGATTTTCCTGGAGACAGGATAAGGATAACTGGCGATGGAAAAATCTATTTTGATGATGAGGGTAAATTCACTCATGTAGAAAACTTGGTTGGCAGCTATGAAATTTTGGATAAAGATGGAGGAACACTAACAAACATAAGCTCCATTAACGATAAAGAACCAATAACTGTCTACAATAGTTATGATGATTTTAAACAGCGTGTTGAAGAAAATGGTGGTAAATTTTTTTGGAGAATCAAAGAAGAAGATAATGTTATTCATGCGGGATTTGACCAGAAACTTATAATGGGTACAGGTTTTTTTAAGTTAGAAAGGCAGCGCAGCGAAACACTTACTTCATTAGATGTCGAATCTAAATCTCAAGATAGTCTTTTTTATTACATTAATGTTGGGCAAAAAGAAATAATTGAGGCTTATGGTAAAGTTTATGTTAAAGATGACGATGATATTTTTGAAGGATATAATGATGTGATTGCATATATTAAGGAAAGTTATGAATCTAAGGAAGAAGTAAAAATTCTTTTAGATAATAATTATTTGAAATATTATAACGAAAATGAAGAAAACTATCACGATGCCGAATATTTAGCCTATTTTGGAAAAAGAGTTTATGATATCAATGGAGATCCTGTCATGATAGATAGAGAGGAATTGGTCCTTGGGCATAATATTGGGATAAAAGATGGTGCCAAATACTTTGAAACGATTGATGATAACTATGATGCCCTTGCTAATTATATAAATGATGGCAATGAACCAGTTATGCGAAAAGTTACCACTATAGAAACTTTTGGTGGAAAGCAATTTGGTGGTGGAGAATTTACATTAGCTGAAGAAGGACTTGATGGTGCTTATATCGGCTCAAACGGAAATGAAGTACCTGTTAACTCAGCCAAAGGCATTAGTTTTAAGGTTTGTGCTAACCAAGGAGAGCCTTGCACTTATTTAGTATGCTGTCATGGTCTTGATTGTGATGATGGCTCTTCTGATGACATAGAAAGTTATACCTCTCAACAAGGTTTAGACTTAAGGCTAAGTGATAGCAAAAATATTTATAAAACCTGTATTGGGGATGCTCCTGATGATATTGTTCAAGATATTGACGAAGATTATGACGAAGATTATATTGTTGTGGACCAAAGCGGACAAGCATTCCCCGATACAGAAGATTTTACTGATAGGCATCATGGTGGACAACCATTCCCTGATGAACATATATCTCATGATGATGAACATATATCTCATGATGATGAACATATATCTCATGATGGTGAACATATTGGAACTGGTGAAGGCCATCGCACTTTTGATCAGTGCGGCGATGGATATGAATGGGATCATATTAAAGGAGAATGTGTGCGTTACAATGAAAAAAGAATGCCCTATCTTGATTTTTTGCTTAATAATAATCGAGGAGGCTTAGAAATAGAAAAAGGCGATACTGTTGCAATGAAAGGAGTAGTTATTAATGGAGACAGCAATGCCAGAATATCAATAAAAGTTGACGGAAGAGAAATAAGGGTGGGAGCAAATGAAATTGTAGTAAGTCATACTTTTAGGGAAGAAGGAGCCTTTTCTGTAAGCTTTGAATACCCCGAATCAGAAAATTATCTGACAAGTACAATAACAAGGACTGTTGTTGTTCAGAGCACTGAGGAACGCAAAGACACAGATGACAAAGACACAGATGACAAAGACACAGATGACAAAGACACAGATGACAAAGACACAGATGACAAAGGACCAAAATGGATTGATCATGGAACAATACCGGAAAGCGATTCACCATATTCAAAAAACAAGGAGCATGTTTTCTGGATTCAATGGGATGATCCAGGTACATTGGACAGAGTTGAGATTGAACATGATTTCTCAGGAACTATGCAAAAAACAACAGTGGCCAGAGGCTCTGACAACAAATACACTTTCAGGGTGACGGGGCTTGAAATGGGAAACTACAGGTATAGGTGGCATGCAAGAGATAAAAACGGCTTAACCGCCAGCACTAGAAATATGATTTATGCAGTCTCAAAAGGAGAGCCGATTGTAACAATAAGAGTAAACAATAAACAGTTTGTAGAAGATGAGATAAGGCTCTATAAAGGCACATACACATTCAATATAATTCTTAATGAGCCTTCTGATGCGGAAATGAGCATAGTGTTTGACAGAGTGCTAAGAGAAAAAGATTTCACATTAAATATGTACCGTTTTGGCCGCTATCAACTTTCGATATCAGTTTCTGAAACAGAATTATTTAAGGGAAAAACTTTTACAAAATATGTTTACATAGAAAGAAAAGACCCGGATATATTGGTAAAAATAAATGGGATATCTAATCAGGATGTTATAGAGACAGAAAGTTCTAATGTAGGCATAGAAATAGAATTATTAAAGCCCGAGGAAGGCTCAGTTTCTTACTATTTGAATAATGAGCTTATCAAAGTTATTGATAGCTCAATTGGTTATTCCTACAAATCAACAAAAACTCTTGAGCCCGGAGAGCATATTGTAAAGGCAATATTCTCGGAGACAGAAGAATACAAAGAATTTGCTGTTGAGAGGAAGATTATTGTATTAGAGCCATAAACTTTAAAAATAAAAAACCATTATCATATTAAAATGGCAATTATAGTTAAATCTCAGATAAAGGAGATTGCAAAAATGAATGTCTCTGCTGATTTCCCTCCAGCTTTGGAAGAAAAAGTAATGCAGCTTATAGAGAAAGCAGCCGAGAGAGCCCAACTAAACAATAGAAGAACAATGATGGCTAAAGACCTTTAAGCTTTTTCTTTAGCTCTTTAATCTTTTTTTCTATTTTTTCTAGATCAGATTTTTTTAGTTTTTTTGAGCTTTTCAGAATTTTATATTTTTTTTCTAAAAGGTCAAGCTTTGCCTTTAGTAAATGATTATACTCTACTTTTAGTCTTAACTTTTCAACATACTTATGCTTTTCAATCTTTTTCTGCCTTTCTTTTCTTGCCAGCTCAATATTTTTTTTAGAAGCCCTTTTTTCCTCTTCTTTCTTTTCGATTTTTTTACAGGCTCTAGTCAAAGCCAAAAATATATCCCTTAGGCAAAAGTTGTTTTTATTTTTCATTTATTTCTTAAACATATCAAAGAATGATTTTCTCTCTTCTTTTTTCTCATCAATCCTGGGCAAGGGCTTTACAGCAGGAGCTTTGAATTCAGGCTTAGGATTTTGAGGCATGGTCTGGGTGGGCATAGCACTTTGTTGTGGAGGAGGAGTGCTTGGCTTTATTATTGGCCTTGGCTGGGCAGAAACAGGCCTTCTTTCCCTCTCTTTAAGCATATCAGCAACAGCAACTATACCTCTTGCAATTTTCTCATTCTGCTCCTCTAAAATAGAAATTTTTTTCATCAAAGGGCTGATTTTTTTGTCAACTTCCAATTCCTGAGGCTCTGTTTTAATCTCTTCAGCAGCCCCTTTAAATATGCCAACTAAATAATTTATTGAATTATTCAAATCATCAATACTTTTTTTTAAGCTTGCAATATCAGTCATTATAGCACCTCTTATAATCTTAGAACTATTTACATATATAAAATTAACGAAAAATAAAAATTTTAAAAATAAAATTACATCATTCCAGGTGGCATCCCGCCGTATCCTCCTCCAGGAGGCCCCTGCGGCTTTTGTCTTCCAGATGAAATAACATCATCTATTCTTAGAATCATTACAGCAACTTCAGAAGCAGAACTCACTGCCTGTGTTTTTATCTTCAATGGCTCTATAACGCCTTCTTTCCACGCGTCAATTGTTTTTCCTGTAAATACGTTGATGCCGTACCACTTGTTTCCCTTATCATGCTCTGACTTCAGGGCTGTTAAAACATCAATAGGATCTAATCCTGCATTTTCTGCAAGGGTTCTTGGTATAACCTCAATTGAGTCAGCAAAGGAATTTACAGCAAGCTGTTCTCTTCCAGATAGGCTGTTTGCAAAGCTTCTAAGGCCTTTAGCTAACTCCATTTCAGGAGCTCCAGCCCCTGCAACAATCTTTCCATATCTTAAAGATGCAATAACATCTCCAATGGCATCTTCCATTGCCCTTTTAACCTCATCAATAACATGCTCTGTTCCGCCCCTTATCAATATAGTTACTGATTTGGCTTCTTTGCAGTCTTTTATATAAGTCATAGACTCATCCCCTACTTTGACTTCTTCAACCAACCCTGATTTTCCTAAGTCATTCTCGCTTAAGTCATCCAAATTAGTTATAATTGAAGCTCCGGTTGCCCTTGCCAACTGGTCCATGTCTGATTTTTTTACTCTTCGCGCTGCAAAAATACCTTTTTTTGCAAGGAAATGCTGAGCAACATCATCTATTCCCTTCTGGCAGAAAACAACATTAGCTTTGCTTTTTTCAATTTTATCAATCATTTTTTTTAGCATATTTTCTTCCATATCTAGAAAAGCCTGCATCTTTTCAGGGTCTGTTATGGATATCTTGGCGTCTGTTTCTGTATTTTTTATTTCTATAGCAGAATCAATCAATGCTATCTTTGCATCTTTTATATATTTGGGCATTGCGCTGTGAACCCTCTCTTTGTCAATTACAACTCCTTCTATAAGTTCTGTGTCTTCAACACTCGCCCCCACTTTCTTTTCGAGCTTTATATTTCCTGAATCAATTATTATCTTTTTTCCTTCTTCTTCAATCACTTTTGTTACAGCCTTTACGACTATCTCTGATAACTTTTCTTTTGAAGCCTCTGCGCCTTTTCCAGTCATCGCAGTAATCGCAATATTTTTTAAAATATTTAGGTCTTTTTTTTCAACATTCTCTGATATTTTATTTAGAATTTCCTGAGACTTTTCAGCAGCCAGCCTATATCCTTTTGCCAAAACTGTGGGGTGTATTTCCTGCTCAAGCAGGTCTTCCGCCCTTTTTAAAAGCTCTCCGGCAAGAACAACTGCTGTTGTTGTTCCGTCTCCAACTTCGTCTTCCTGGGTCTTTGCTATTTCCACAATCATCTTTGCGGCAGGATGCTCAATTCCCATCTCATTTAATATAGTAACGCCGTCATTAGTAACAACAATATCTCCCATAGAGTCGACAAGCATTTTGTCCATCCCTTTAGGCCCTAAAGTAGTTCTAACGGTCTCAGCAACTATCTTTGCTGCCATGATATTGTTTCTTTGAGCGTCCCTTCCAGAACTCCTTTTAGAATCTTCTGGTAATATGAATATTGGCTGTACATCTTTGTTTGCCATAAAAAACCACCTCCTGTAGTAAAAGATGTGAATTTTCTCTTTTATATAAACTTTTTTGTTTAATCTTTCTTGGAAAAATATATAAATTATCAAAGATTAAAAGAAACAATGATAATCTCTATATCTGGAAAGCCCGGTTCGGGAAAGTCTAGCGTTGCCAAGATACTTTCTGAAAAGCTTAAGATGAAAAGGTATTACATGGGAGAAATAAGGAGAGAGATGGCCCGCAAGAAAGGAATGACTATCCATGAGTTCAATATGTTGGGAGAAAAAGAGGATTTTACTGATAAAGAAGTTGACGACTTTGTTGAAAAATTAGGAAATGAGGAGGATAATTTTGTTATAGAAAGCAGAACTGCTTTTCATTTTATACCAAATTCTAAAAAGATATTCTTGTATGTAAGCGATGATGAAGGCGCAAAAAGAATACTTAATGAAAATAAAGAGGCATTGGAAGAAAGAAATGAGCCTTTGTATAAAACAATAGAAGAAGTTAAGAAAAAAAACAGGGAAAGGATGGAAAGCGATGATAGAAGATATAAGAAATATTATGGTATTGAATGGGACCAAAAGAAAAATTTTGACTATTTTCTCGATACAACTAATTTGACTATTAAAGAGACGGTTAATATGATTTTAGAGTATATTAATCAAAAAACTTAAATATAATCTTTGTCTTTAATTATGAATGGGAATAGAAAAAGAACTTTCTGGATTTTTTTCTGAAATGATTAATCAAGAAATATTTGGAGAAATAGAGAAACCAAATCTAAGGACAACAAATGATAAGGGAAGGTTTTTCTTTACTTGTTTAACCGAACATGTTTTTAATGGGTACATGGATAAAAAATTGGCAGATGAAGATTATACCATGCTAAAAATATATATTAGCAACCTCGTATGGAAATTCGTAGAGCCTAAATTTTCAAATCAGAAATATTTGAGTGATATATCAGAATTAAAGAACAAAAATTCTTATGAATTATATGAAATAAATAAGAGCACTGCAGATCAGGCATTATTTTTCTCTTCTTTAATAGATGATAATGCAAATAGCAAAATAAAAATGAAAAAAGATGTTTTAACACATACAGGAAAAAATATATATCATAAACTTAGTGCAGATAAAATATCAAAAACCAGGAATATGAGCTATATTTACCATATACTTTATGAAAAATTCGAAGATACTCAAAATTGCTTAAATATAATGGGCAATTATTATTCTTTTTTAGATAAGAACATTAATTAAAACAACAAATCAAAACATATTTAAATAAAAGCTAAATCTTTAAATATTAGAGCTTCTAAGAGGAGTTTATATGAAAATAAAAGCTAAAGATTTTGTTGAAATTGAATATACTGGAAAGATAGTAGACCTAAACCAGGCATTTGACACAACATATGAAGAAACAGCAAAAAAAGAGAATATCCACAATAAAAACATGGATTATGGCCCTGTTATTGTATGTATAGGAGAAAAACATCTTCTTCCAGGTTTAGACAGAAAATTAGAAGGGAAAGAAACCGGAAAGGAGTATAAAATCAGGCTTTTGCCGGAAGAGGGTTTTGGAAAAAAGTCCGCTAAACTGTTAAAGTTGGTTCCTGCAAAGGTATTCAAGCAGCAGCAGATACAGCCAATGCCCGGCCTTGAAATAAATGTTGATGGAAATCCGGGAAGAATAATGAGTGTAAGCGGAGGAAGGATAATCGTTGATTTTAATCATCCTTTAGCTGGAAAAGAGCTCGAGTACGAAATAAAAGTCAATAAAGTTGAAAAAGACAAAAAAGCAAAACTAATGGCTTTATTAAAAATAGAGCTCAATGCTAAAGATGCCAAAGTTGAAGAAAAAGATGGGAAAATTTCAATAAAAAAAGAATTTCCAAAACAAATAGAGGATGAAGCAAAAAAAAGGATAAAAAGCCTTATCCCAGAAATAAAGGAAATCGAGTTTAAAAAATAAAAAAAATTTAAATAGTAGTACTATCTAATTTATTCAATAAGCATGGGGAGGTGCGAAATTGGAAACATTTATTAGGGACGCTCAGGACAAGGTTAATCAAAATGACAATTTTGTAAGAGAGACAGCTAGATCTAATGTTATAGATGAAGAGCTTGAAAAGTTATTGTCAAAACAAAAGGCTTCCATAAAAGTTATTGGTGTTGGCGGAGCAGGAAACAACACAATAAATAGGATATCTGAAGTCGGAATAGTGGGGGCAGAGGCAATCGCTGTAAATACTGATGCTCAAGATCTGCTGTACACGAGCGCTGATAAGAAGCTTTTGATAGGAAAAGACCTAACAAAAGGCTTGGGAGCGGGCTCTATCCCTAAAATAGGAGAGGAAGCTGCACATGAAAACGAGCAGGATATAAAGGCATCTATGCAGGGAGCAGACTTGGTTTTTGTTACCTGCGGTCTTGGTGGAGGAACAGGAACAGGAGCTGCTCCGGTTGTAGCTGAGATAGCCCAAAAATTAGGAATCTTAACAGTCGGAATCGTTACTATTCCTTTTGCGATGGAAGGGCAGAGAAGATATGAAAACGCTATTTTAGGTTTGGAAAAGATGCAGTCAATTGTTGACACTTTAATTGTTATACCTAATGATAAGCTTACGGAATTAGCCCCTGATTTGCCTCTTCATACTGCTTTTAAGGTTGCTGATGAAATATTGACCAATGCTGTAAAGGGCATAGCTGAGCTGATAACAAGGGCAGGCCTTATAAATTTGGACTTTGCCGATGTAAAGGCTGTGATGGGAAAAGGAGGAGTCGCTCTTATTGGAGTAGGTGAATCAGATACAGAGAACA